>DATJXP010000021.1:0-13118 GCA_035500035.1 Candidatus Acidiferrum sp.
GAAAAATTGTTTGGTGTTGTTGCGGGTGTTGTTGCGGGTGTTGTTGCTGTTGGCGCTGAATATGAGCGTTGCGCTGGCCGCGCCGGCCGACGACGTGCGTGCCGCCGGCCAGTTGTGGATCGCAGGCATCGCCAAGGGCGATCCCGATTACATGGTGTCGCTGTATGCCGACGATGCGATCCTGCACGGCACCACGTCGCCGGTGCTGCGCGAAGGCCACGCGCTGATCCGCGAATATTTCGCCGGGCTGAAGGGCAAGGTGGAAATGCACTTCGTCGAACCGCAGCACATCCGCGTCTATGGCGACACCGCGATCAACACCGGCAACTACGAGACGAAGATCGGCGACAACGCGCCGGTCAAACTGCGCTACAGCTTCGTCTATCGCAAGGTGGGCAGCAAATGGTTGATCGTCGATCACCATTCGTCGCGCCTGCCGGAGTGATTCCGGCAGTAAACCCGATCGCCAATCCATGTGGCGATGCACGCGATTGGCGCAGAGCCTTCCACTGCTTCCATTCATCGCAGTGACGCTTGCGCCCCTGCCGGCGCACTTGCTGCTCTTACCGCCATACCGCCTGTTTTCCGTTATCTGGCATGGGCCTTGCTCGGAAAGAGCTATCATTCATAGGTCGTGCGCAAAGAGCCATTTTCCACTGCGGCAAGACCCCAAAATGCAACATAATGGTTCGTAGTTGCGCTTTAACAGGGCATGACAAGCAGTAGATCAGTCAAGACAGTGTGCCCGTATTGCGGCGTCGGCTGCGGTATGAGCTTGCAGGTCGAAGGCACGCGGGTCGTCAAGGTCATCGGCGACAAGACCCATCCGTCCAATTACGGCCGTCTTTGCACCAAGGGCAACTCCAGCGCCCAGGTGCTGCGCGAATCCGGCCGGCTCGAATCCGCCTACCTGCGCAAAACACGCCGGCAGGAACCTGCCTCCGTCACGATGGACGCCGCGATCAGCGAAACCGCGCGGCGCCTGCGCGCCATCGTCGATGCGCACGGACCCGATGCGGTGGCGCTGTACGTCTCGGGCCAGATGTCGCTCGAGGCGCAGTACCTGGCCAACAAGCTGGCCAAGGGCTATCTCGGCACCAACAACATCGATTCCAACTCGCGGCTGTGCATGTCGAGCGCGGCCAGCGGCTACAAGCTGTCGCTGGGCGCCGACGGGCCACCCGGTTCCTACCAGGATTTCGATCGCGCCGACGTGTTCTTCGTGATCGGCGCCAACATGGCGGATTGCCATCCGATCCTGTTCCTGCGCTTGCTCGACCGCGTGAAAGCGGGCGCCAAATTGATCGTGGTGGATCCGCGCCGCACCGCCACCGCGGACAAGGCCGACCTGTTTCTGCAAGTGCGCCCGGGTTCCGACCTGGCGCTGATCAACGGCCTGCTGCATCTGTTGGTAGTGAACGGTCATACCGACGACGGGTTCATCCGCGATTTCACCGAAGGCTGGGAATCCATGCCCGGTTTTCTCGCCGACTACACGCCGGCGCGCGTCGCCGAACTCACCGGCATCGCGGAAGCCGACCTGCGCACCGCCGCGCAGTGGATCGGCGAAGCGGGCAACTGGATGAGCTGCTGGACCATGGGTCTCAACCAGAGCACGCACGGCACCTGGAACACCAACGCACTATGCAACCTGCACCTGGCCACCGGTGCCATCTGCCGCACCGGCAGCGGGCCGTTCTCGCTGACAGGACAACCGAATGCGATGGGCGGACGCGAGGTGGGCTACCTCAGCCAGGGCCTGCCCGGCCAGCGCGACGTCACCAACGCGGCGGATCGCGGTTTCATCGAAGCACTCTGGCAAGTACCGCCGGGGCGCATCCGCGCCGAACCTGGCCCCGACGCAGTCACCATGTTCAAGCGCATGGCCGCCGGCGACATCCGCGCCTGCTGGGTCATCTGCACCAATCCCGTGGCTTCGATTCCCAATCGCGGCACCGTGCTCGCCGCGCTCGAGCGCGCCGAACTCGTGATCACGCAGGATGCCTTCCTCGATACCGAAACCAATCGCTACGCCGACATCCTGCTGCCGGGCGCGCTGTGGGCCGAAGCAGATGGCGTGATGATCAACTCCGAACGCAACCTGACGCTGATGCAGCAAGCGATCGAGCCGCCGGGAGCCGCCCTGCCCGACTGGCAGATCATCGCGCGGGTTGCCTGTGAAATGGGCTTCGCAAGCGGTTTCAGTTACACCTCGGCCAGCGAAGTGTTCGACGAAATCCGTCGCACGTGGAATCCGCGCACCGGCTACGACATCCGTGGCATCAGCCATGAACGGCTGCGGCAGGGTTCGATGCAGTGGCCCTGCCCGCCGGAAGGCGAAGCGGAGCGGCATCCGGTGCGCTACGTGAACGATGGCGTCAGCCAGGCGCTGCGGCACGATCCGCACGGCAACGCACCGTCGCTGGCGTTTCCCACGCCGTCGGGACGCGCGCGCTTCATCGCCCGCCCGCATCTGGACCCGGCCGAATTGCCCGATGCAAAGTTTCCGCTGATTCTCAACACCGGCCGTTTGCCGCATCAATGGCACACGCTGACCAAGACCGGCAAGATTCCGGTATTGAACAAACTCAATCCGGGGCCTTTCGTCGAAATACATCCCGAGGATACCGCGGCGCTCGGGCTCAAGGCCGGCGACAGGGTGGAAGTACGCTCGCGGCGCGGGCATGCCGTGCTGCCGGTGGTGACGAGCGATCGCGTGTTGCCGGGCAATTGCTTCGCGCCGTTCCACTGGAACGACGTGTTCGGCGAAGCGCTGGCCATCAACGCGGTGACCAGCGATGCGGTCGATCCGTTGTCGTTCCAACCCGAGTTCAAGGTGTGCGCGGTGGCGCTGGCACGCGTGGAAGTCGAAGCCGCGCCGATGACGCTGCTCGACGAAATCCGCCTGCTCAGCCAGCCGCGCCACGCGACGGATGCACTGGCGACGATGGCGATGGCCGGCGATGCCGACAAACTCGGCCAGTTGAGTTCGGCGCTGCAACTGCCGCAGCAATCGATTCCGCAGTTGGCCGGCGCGGAGCAACGCTATCTGTCCGGTTTTTTCACGGCGTTGCGCGAGCGCCGCGATGGCGGCGTGCCGATGTTGCCGCCCGAAGCGCCGTTCGACGAGGACAAACGTCTGTGGTTGAACGGCGTGCTGGCGGGCTTGTTCAGCCGCGCGGAACCGGCGCCGGATGCCGCCGCGCGCATCACGCTGCTGTGGGCGTCGCAGACCGGCAATGCCGAAGCGCTGGCAATCAACATCGCCACGCACTTGCAGGCGCGGGGCTGGACGGTGCACGCCTGCTGCATGGCCGACTACGACACCGCGTACCTGGCGCAGGAACGCACGCTGTTGCTGGTGTCCAGCACCTATGGCGACGGCGATCCACCCGACAACGGCCAGCGTTTCTGGAATTTCCTGCAAGCGGAGCCGGCACCGGCGCTGACTGCATTGCACTACGCCGTGCTCGCGCTCGGCGATCCCGCCTACGATCAATTCTGCGGTTACGGCAGAAAGCTGGATGAGCGTTTGGCGGCACTCGGCGCCGACGCGCTGTGCAACCGCATGGATTGCGAACCCGATTATCAGGCGAACGCGGACGCCTGGCTCGAACAAGTGACGGCACAGTTGCGGGCGATGCAGCCGCCGGCCAGTGCCGCGCCGGCGATCGCGCTCGCCGGCAGTCCGCCGCCGAGTCCGGCCAAGGCCCGCCCTGCCGCTTCGCGCATGCTGACCAACCTCAGGCTCAACGCGGCGGGCGCCACCAAGGAAACCCGCTATTTCTCGCTCGCCATCGGCGATTCGGGCTTGAACTACGAGGCTGGCGATGCGTTGGGCGTGATGCCGACCAATTGCCCGGAGCTGGTGACGGAAATTCTCGACCTGACCGGCTTGTCCGCGCGGCAACCCGTCACCGTCGCCAAGGTGGGCGACATCGGGCTGGCGGAAGCGCTGGCGCGTCACTTCGAGATTGCACGACCTGGCAAGGAAGTGTTGCGCTTCATTGCCGATCGTTCGCGCGATGCCGGCCTCAAGAGCCTGCTCGGCCCCGACCGCAAGAGCGAATTGAAAGACTGGCTGTGGGGACGGCAACTGGCGGACGTGCTGCACGATTTCCCGGTGAGCTGTGCCGCGCAGGAACTGTTGGCCGCGCTGCGGCCGCTGCAACCGCGGCTCTACTCGATCTCGTCCAGCCCCAAGGCGCATCCGGGCGAAGTGCATCTGACGGTCGCGGCTGTGCGCTATCGCGGTACGCATGCCCAGCGCAAGGGCGTGTCCTCGACCTTCCTGGCCGATCGCGCGGCGGACGTGGAGATTCCGGTATTCGTGCAACGCTCGGCGCACTTCCGTCCGCCGGCCGATCCCGACACGCCGATGATCATGGTGGGCCCAGGCACCGGCGTGGCGCCGTTTCGCGCGTTCCTGCACGAACGTCGGATCAAGGGGGATCGCGGCCCCAACTGGCTGTTCTTCGGCGAGCAACATTCGACCACCGATTTCTATTACCGCGAAGAACTGGAAGCCATGCGCCGCGACGGTTTGCTGACCCGCCTGTCGCTGGCGTTTTCGCGCGATCAGGACTGGAAGGTTTACGTGCAGGACCGCATGCTCGAGAACGGCGCCGAACTGTGGCGCTGGCTGCAGGAAGGCGCCCACTTCTACGTATGCGGCGACGCCAGCCGCATGGCGAAGGACGTCGATCAGGCGTTGCGCGAAATCGTCCAGACCCACGGCGGCCTGCAGGAACACGAAGCCGCCGGGTACATCGAGCAACTCATTACGACCAAGCGTTACGTGCGCGACGTGTACTGATCCGCACCGTCAGTCGTAAGGCCGCTGATCGAACCGCGTCGAAATCCACCAGATGTTGCCGGCGGGATCGGTGACGCCGCCTTGGCGGTCGCCGTACGGCATGTCCATCGGCGCCATGATGTCGCCGGCGCCGGCACTCAGTGCTTGCCGGCAAGACGCATCGGCGTTTTCCACATAAATGTAGAACGCGCTCTTCGACGGCGGGAAGCGTTCACCGGCTTCGCTGACCATGAATCTGGTGGTGCCGATGCGAACGCGCGCATTGACGACCTGCCCTGGCGTGCGCTCGAACACGCCGAGAATCTGCGCGTCGAACGCGCGCTTGAGAAAGTCCAGATACTGCATCGTGTTGCTGACGAACAGATAGGGAAATACCGTACCGTAGCCGTCGGGGATGTACATGGTTTTCTCCTTTTTCTTTAGTGGCCGAGCTCTTTTGGTTTAGCGCAGGCTTGAGCGCTTGCGCTCCCCGACTGCTGCGATTCGCTCGCTTCGCTCCTCATTCGCAGCATCGGCTCGCCGCGCTCAAGCTTCAACGTTCAGTGATAGGGACCGCCTCATCCGATTACAATCACCACTCACACTGTTGTCCTTGCAAAGGGATACATGAACTCCCTTCTGCCACGTGAACTGTCGGCGACATTGCAAATACAATCCGATGCTCATGAAGGGCGTACCCTCCGTGATCATATTCGAGCGCCCAGCCAGAGTCGGTTTTCTCCACCCGCTTGAGATGGCGATGTGGCCGGTTGTCGGTTATCACGTCTCAGGCGAGCCCACATCAGATTCAACCAAGCCCGGGCGCGGCGAGCCAGTCGCGCCAAGGAGGGTGAGAGCAAGCGCTTGCAAAGCATCGCTTTGCGCTTGCTCGAACGCCACGAGGTTCTGCCGAGTGGCCGGACGCGGAAGCGACGGATGCGCGAGCTGGGGAGCGCAAGCGCTCGGGCGCCGCTCAGAACCCTGACCGGCTCGCCCATACAAAAAGGGCACGCCATGGCGTGCCCCTACGTAATCGCGCTGCGGTTACAGCACTTCCTTGACGATCTGCTTGAACTCGGCATCGGAGATGACGGTTTTCTTCTTGATGCCGAGCGCCTTCACCTTGTTGAGGATCTCGTTGACCTTGTCGTCCGGCGTATCGTTGATGCCCATCTGCTCCAGGCTGAAAGTCACCGAGCGCTTGCCGCTCTTCTTGCCCAGTACGATGTCGCCGCTGCGGCCGGTCAATGCCGGATGCGTGCCGAACATCGCCAGCGGCTCCTTGATGACGAGATCGACGCCGATGCCGGATTCGCGCGTGAAGTTGCGCGAACCGCCGACCGGTTTGTTCACCGCGATCGGGATGTTGCTCATCTTCGACACCAGCGCGAACAGCTCGGGGAATTTCTTCATGTTGTAGTTCATCGGAATGCCGTACAGCACTTCGAGTGCCAGCACGAGCTCTTCCATCGCCGCGTTGCCGGTGCGTTCGCCGAGGCCGTTGACGCACGAGTGCACGACAGTGGCGCCGGCTTCGACGGCGGCGAGTTCAGTGGCGACACCCATGCCGAAGTCGTTGTGGGTGTGAATTTCAACCGGCAGCTTGGTCAGGTTCTTGACCAGCCGCACCATGTACTTGATCGCTTCCGGCAGCGCACAGCCCATCGTGTCAACCACACCGACGGAATCCGGCGGCGATTCATTCATGATGGCATTGAGCAGATTGACCAGGTCTTCTTCGCGCGCGCGCGTGGTGTCGTACGGAAAGAACACGGTATAGAGGCCGCGCTGCTTGGCGTAGTTGATGGCGTCCTTGCTCTTCTTGAACACGTCTTCCCAGGTCCAACCAAATTGCCACTTCAGTTTGGGGTAGCCGATGGGCACTTCGATGATGACGCCTTGCGCGCCGACGTCGATGGCGGCATCCATATCGGCCTGCATCGCGCGGGCGAAGGTAAATATCTTCGACTTCAGGCCCAGCTTGCAGATTTCCTTGATCGCGCGATGATCGTCCGGCGACACCGCCGGCATGCCGGCTTCGATGCGGTCGATGCCGACGTCGCTCATCATCTCGGCCATGGCGATCTTGTCTTCCGGGCTGAACACCACGCCCGGGGTCTGCTCGCCGTCGCGCAGCGTGGCGTCGTGGATTTCGACCTTTTTCGGCAGGTCGAATTTCGACAGCACTTCGGGTTTGACGTTGAAGGGGCTTACCCACCATTCGCCGTCTTTGTGGTATTGGACTGTCATGGGGCACCTCGCGGTTCGGGCCTATATGAAGAGGCAGGCAGAATAAGGGGCCGGCCCGGGCAGGTCAACGCGAACCGGGGCTCGGGCGTTACGGTTGAATCCTCCCCCATACCTCTGTTTTACTCGCGCGACTTTCAGAGGAGAACCTTGCATGTCCAAAAGAATAAGAACCGCCCTCGTCGGCAGCTACGCCCAACCGGAATGGCTGATCGATCGCCACGCACTCAAGACCCGCCTGCCGGCGCGCATCATCAGCAACGAGATGTGGCGCATCGCGCCGGAACTGCTGAAAGAAGCGCAGGACGATGCAGTGCTCAGCGTGCTGGCCGACCAGGAAGACGTCGGCATCGACATCGTCACCGACGGCGAAGTGCGCCGCGAAAGCTATTCCGCGCCGCTGGCCAATGCGCCCGAGGGCGTCAACCGCGAGAAACACGAAACCCTGGTCGGTCGTGCCGGCAAGCCCAACAAGGTGCCGCTGATTTCATCGCCGCTGAAATGGGTGAGCCCGGTGCACGTCGATGACGTGAAGTTCCTCAAAGCCCATACCAAACGTACCGTCAAGATCACGATCCCCGGCCCGTTCACGCTGGCGCAGCTTGCTGTCAGCGACTACTACAAGACCAACGAAGAGCTGGCGCTCGGCTATGCCGACGTGGTCAACGCCGAGATGAAGGCGCTGTTCGCCGCCGGCGCCGACATCGTGCAGCTCGACGAACCCTATCTGCAGGCCAAGCAGGCCGATGCCGCCGCCTATGGTGTCAAGGCGGTCAACAAGGCGCTGGCCGGCGTCAAGGGCACCACTGCCCTGCACGTGTGCTTCGGCTATGCCGCGATGGTCAGCGACAAGAGCGCCGACGGTTACTCGTGCCTGCCGCTGGTCGAACAGATCAACGTGCAGCAGGTATCGATCGAAGCCGCCCAGCCGCAATCGTTGAACCTGAAAGCCGCGCTCGATGCGCTCGGCAGCAAGGTCATCATGGTCGGCGTCATCAACCTCGGCGATGAAACGCCGGAGACGCCACAGATCGTCGCCGAGCGCTTGCGCAAGGCGCTGAAACACATTCCTCCCGAACGTTTGATCGCCGCTCCCGATTGCGGCCTCAAATACCTGCCGCGCGCATCGGCCCGGGCCAAACTGCTCGCCCTCGCCAAAGGTGCAGAAATTGTGAACAAGGAGTTAGGGCTACTCTGATCAAAAATAACAAACTGTTCTGAAACAGTCGGTTGGAAAAGTGCGACTGCAGAATCTGCATTCGCATTGAACAAACAATCTGGAATCTCTCCCCCCGCGATGTACAGCTTTTTTTTGCTGTGAGAGCATCCTTTTTACCTATCGAATCAAAATCCTTAATACTTTATTCACAGTTCGATAGCTAAGGGGAGTTATCAAAATGCTAAAAAGCACAGTTATGTTCAGGAGCTCCATGCTTGCGCAAAGCATACGAGCCGCTCAAACCCAATCCACTCGTACTATCTCTACCGGCGCCATCGCAATCGCGCTTGCGACAGGCATGATGGCTTCGACTGTTTACGCACAGGAGAAACTGGAAGAGATCCAGGTCACGGGTACCCGCATCAGCCGCACTACGATGGACACACCGACTCCGGTGACCACCATCACGGCGGATGAACTGAAAAACATGAACCCTGGCAACCTGATCGACGCCATGGTCGAAATGCCGCAGTACTATTCCAACCAGGTTCCCAACCAGGAAAACGGTGGCCAGAACTCCGGTGGCGCCAACATCAACCTGCGCGGTGCCGGCTCCAACCGTACCCTGGTGTTGATCGATGGTCGCCGCGTAGTCTCCACCAACCGCTTCGGTAACGTGGATATCAACTCCATCCCGCAAGACCTGTTGAAAACCGTTGAAACCGTCACCGGCGGTGCCTCGGCCAGCTACGGTACCGACGCCGTTGCCGGCGTGGTCAACTTCCTGCTCGACAACAAGTTCGAAGGTTTCAAAACCCACGCCCAGACCGGCATCAACGAACTCGGCGACGGCAGAAACTGGGAACTCGGCGCCGCCTTCGGCAAACAGCTGACCGACAAACTGCACGTCATCGGCTCTGCCTCCATGGCCCAACAGGAAGGCATCGCGGATTACGATTCTCTGAGAAGACGCGACTACTACAAGAACTGGTCGAGGATCACCGATCCGGATCCGAACGGCCCGACCGATCTGGTCCGCCCGTACGTTTATCCGACCAACTACACCAACACCGGTATCATCGTCGAGCCGACCGTGCCGGCGCTGAACCGCTTGGTGTTCAATCCCGACGGCAGCGTGACGCCGTTGAACGTGAATGGCCTCGGCGCGGTCAACTCCGGTTGCCAATGTATCGCATCGCCGACTCCGACCCACGGCGTCAACAACGACGAAGCCCTCACCAACAGTTACACCCGCTACAACGGCTTCGCCTACGGCGACTACCAGTTGAACGACCACAACACGCTGTTCGGTCAAGTGATGTATTCGCGCAACTTCACGTCCAACCGCTGGCAGAGCGTGCCGCTGCTCAGCATCTGGGGCGGCCGTATCTACGCGGAAAACCCCTATCTGACCAACGACGTTCGCAACCTGATCGTCGCCAACAAACCGGCCAACGCCCAGTACGTGAGCTATGGCATCTTCGCACCGAACACGCCTGATTCGGCGTTGGGCGAATCGCGCGAGAACACGGTGAACCACATGGGCACCGCCACGCTCGGCGCCAAGGGCGACTTCACGCTTGGCTTCATGAAGAACTGGAACTACAACACCTACGTACAGTTCGGTGAAAACATCCAGGACTTCATCGAAACCAACGGCGTACGCGTCGATCGCCTGTTCCTGGCCATGGATGCCGTCACCGGCCCGCAGGGCACGCCGATCTGCCGCGTCAACCTGCCGCAGTTCACCGTGCCGATCGCACAAGGCGGCAACGGCGGCCTGTTCAAGGACTGCGTGCCGATCAACCTGATCGGCGGCGTTTCCAACGTTTCCAAAGCCGCGGCCGACTATGTGATGGACCGCAACGGCAAGGATGCACGTCAGTGGACCTACCAGCGTTCGTGGGAATTCGTGATCAACGGCGACCTGCATCAAGGCATCGGCGCCGGCCCGATCGGCGCCGCCGTGGGCGCATCGTGGCGCAGTGAAGCGCTGTCGCAGAAAACCCTCAACCCGGCCGACGAATATCCGGCCCAGGTTGACGGCACCCTGCTGAGCGCACAAGGCCTGATGCCGGCAGGCGTCCGTGGTCTGCTGCCACAAGGCACCACCACCTATCCGGGTTACAACGGCATCGCCGGTCTGCGTTACGTACCGTCGGGCTTCACCGGCGACTCCAACTCCAGCTCGGTATTGTTCTCCAGCTTGCGCGAAATCAGCGGTGGCTTCACCGTGAAGGAAGGTTTCGGTGAGTTGAACATTCCGCTGCTGAAAGACAAGACGCTGGTCAAGTACGCCGAGCTCGATCTTTCCGCCCGTTACGCCGACTACTCCGGTTCCGGCGGCATCTGGGCCTGGAAAGCCGGCTTGAACTGGACCATCAACGACCAGGTGCGCATCCGCGCCACGCAGAGCCGCGACGTACGCGCCGCTTCGTTGCGTGAACGTTATGACCAGACCCGTGGCGGCATCACCGTCACCAACCCGTGGCAGAACAACATCGTGGTCTCGGCCGCATCGTTCTCGGGCGGCAACCCGAACGTCGCTCCGGAACAAGCTGACACCACGACCGTGGGCCTGGTGTATCGCCCGAACTGGCTGGATGGACTGTCGATGTCGGTAGACCATTACTACATCGACATCAGCGATGCCATTGCGCAGTTGACGGCACAGACCATCGTCAACAACTGCCGCCTCGGCGACCTGACGATGTGCCAGTACGTGATCTCCGGCACCACCGGCGTCACCGACCCGTTGTCCAACACGCCGCGCTCGATCGACCGCGTTGATGCCCTGTTCATCAACCTGGCCAACCAGCGCATCGAGGGCACCGACGCCGAAGCGACGTACAAGACCGACATCAAGCTGATCGGCGGCGCACCGGAAACGTTGACTGCCCGTCTGCTGTACGCGCATCTGGACCAGAACTCGATCCAGAACCCCGGTGCGATCCGTATCGAACGCGCCGGCCAGATCGGTACCTACGGTTTCGCCAGGGACAAGCTCAATCTCTCGCTGACCTACAACTATGACACCTGGACGACGTTCCTCCAGGCCCGTTATATCGGTTCCGGTCTGCTGGACGAAACCTACCTGGAAAGCGCCACGGCATTGCCGGCAACGCTGAAACCGGCCAATTCGCAGTTGCTGACCTGTGGTACCAACATTTGTACCATCGACAACAACCACGTTCCGTCGATCACCTATATCGACATGAAAGTGTCGAAGCTCCTGGGTCAAGACAAACGGACCGAGTTGTATGCCAACATCAACAACCTGACCAACCGCGATCCGATCCCGACGCCGACCGCCATCGGCCGCGCCGGTACCAACGGCTCGTTCAACAGCTCGATGTACGACGTTCTCGGACGCCGTTACACCATCGGTGTGAACTACTCGTTCTGATCACGGCAAGTGCAGTACAAAAAGGGCAGGCTCATCACCTGCCCTTTTTTTATGAATGGATTGCAGTGCTACTTGCTATGCCTTGGCGCTGATCTGGTTTGCTCGCTTCGAACGCCGCGGGCGCTTCATGGCTGTATTTCGCTACTTATGATGCCTTGGCGCTGATCTGGCTTGATCACTTCGAACGTAGCGGGCGCTGTTGTGATTTCTGTTATTTCACCGCGCTGACGATCGAGTAGTAGCCGTAGCTGTGGCGGCTGGTGATGTCGCGGAATCCGGCTTGCTGCAGGATGTCGCGCAATTGGCCGAGCGTGAATTGCTGGCCCAGTGTTCCCATCGCCATCAACAGCGAAAACGTTACTGCCGGCGCCGGCGTGAGCCCGCCGTCATCGAGCAGCATCTCGTGCAATACGATGCGTCCGCCGGCCGGCAACGCGGCAAAACTGCGTTTGGCCAGGTCGAGGCAGGTGTCGATGCTCCAGTCGTGGAAGATGTTGCTGAAGAAGTGCATGTCATAACCTTGCGGCCAATCCTGGCGGAACATGTCCACCACCGTCGTGTCCACGCGATCGCTGACGCCGGCATCACCGATATAACCGCGCGCCAGTTCGCAGATGGTCGGCAATTCCATCACGGTGCAACGCACGTCCGGCAGCGCCAGCGCCAGCGCGATGGAAAAACACCCCGAGCCGCCGCCGACGTCGAGCACGCGCCTGCAGGCGGAAAAATCGCAGTTGTGGGTCATGCCGACCGCGGCCGCCATCGAGTGACTGTGCATGAAGGCGGTGACGTCGCGGGCCAGCGCCATGTCGACATGGCCGCTTTCCCAACCATCGACCGGCCGGTTTTTCGCAGCCCGCGCGCGTTCGTTGTTGACGGTCTCCAGCAGCAGTTTGTGGGCCGGCAAGGTCTTGGCGATACGGCGGTACAGGCCGCCCCAGAACCAGGGACTGGCTTTCAACAGATAGGCACGCGACGCTTCGTTGAGACGGTATGCACCGTCCTGCAACTGCAACAACTGCTGCTGTCTCAACATCGGCAGCAACGCGCGCAAACCGCGCACATCGAAGCCACGACGCTCGGCGAGGCCTTCCGGCGAATCCGGTTTCGCGTCCAGCGATTCAAAAATTTCCAGTTCGAGCGCGACCGTCAACGCCGGCACCCGGTACATCGACAACCAGGCGTCCCAGATCACGGTGTCATCAACAGTCGGTAAAGTCATCGTCACGGGCATATCCTCCAAAAAAACGGCACTGTACCCAAGGCGCCCAGAGGCAACCAAGGAAGAAAAGAGGAATGGTGGAGCGATGGTTAACACAAGTCAAAATTTTCAAGATATGACCATATTTCCGCCGCCGCCGCGTCTTGTTCCTCCAGCGCGTTTTCGTTAACTTTGCGCAGCTCTCACAACCGGGTAGGACCTTACAATGTTGTTTGATTTTTTTCTGGCGATTGAAAACAGCGCGCTTGGCGTCACCATGCGGGAAAGCGCATGGGGTTTCGCGATTGCA
>DATJXP010000022.1:0-6592 GCA_035500035.1 Candidatus Acidiferrum sp.
AATTTCAGCGCGGTCAATCCCTGACGGCGTGCGAGGGTTTCGAGCAGCCAGCAGGCTTCGTCCCACGCATTGTCGGTGCCATGCCCGAAAAAAAGCCCGGCCTGTTCGAATGCAACAGTCATCCGATCCAGGCAAGCCTGCGTACTGAGGACATCTTCCAACATCATGGTTCGACTTTGACCCTGCCGGAGCTTTGGCGTAGGGTGCGCAGTTTAGCTGTTACCGGAATACATAGGTATGAAAGACGCTTACGCCAGCATCATTAAATCCATCGGTGAGGATCTCAATCGCCCTGGCCTAACCGGCACGCCCGAGCGCGCCGCCAAGGCGATGGAATTCCTCACGCAAGGCTACCGGCAGAATGTCGATGACATCATCAACGGCGCCATGTTTCCGACCACGTCGAACGAAATGGTGATCGTCAAGAACATCGAGCTGTACTCGCTGTGCGAGCATCACCTGCTGCCGTTCATCGGCAAGTGCCACGTCGCCTATCTGCCGACCGGCATGGTGATAGGACTGTCGAAAGTGGCGCGCATCGTTGACATGTTCGCGCGCCGGCTGCAGATCCAGGAACAGCTGACCCAGCAGATCGCCGAAACCATCATGGACAAGACCAAGGCGCTCGGCGTCGGCGTCATCATCGAATCGCAGCACATGTGCATGATGATGCGCGGCGTCGAAAAGCAGAACTCGGTGATGACCACCTCGTGCATGCTCGGCGCGTTCCGCGAACGTCAATCCACCCGCACGGAATTCCTTTCCTTGATCAGATAGCTGATATGGTGCGTCGTGGCGGGGCAAGCCCGCGACGAATTCCGGTCGTGGCTCAAGCAAGAAATTCGCTGATCAAGGCGGCGATCTCCGCCGCCTTGTCTTCCATGTGCTGATGATGACCGCCGCCGAGCTCGACGAAGCGGGATGTAGTAAGCCACGGCTTGCGCCGCTGCAGCATGGCCTGCCGCGTTTCCCAGAATTTTTTCGACAGGATCGTCAGTGTCGGGCATTGGATCTCGCGCAGGAAGGCTTCGATCTGGTCTTCGCTCATGCTCATCACGCTGAGCACGCGCAAGCGCGGGTCCATGTCCCAGTAACAGCCCTGTTCGTCGCAGACGACGCTGCGGCCCGCGAGAGTTTGCGCGGCATCGATGGCCAACCCCTTTTCCGCCCTTGCGTGCACCGCGGCATTGAAATCGGCGTAGTAGTGGCGCTGCCGGCCCTTGGGACTGTCCAATTGCGCCAACGCTTCGCGCATCTGCGCCGGCAGTTGCGCCGGCGACGTCGAAATCGGCCCAACGATGTCGAGCAGGATCAACTTCGACAGTTCCTGCGGATACAGTGCCGCATACAGACAACCCACGGCACCGCCCATCGAGTGCCCCAGCAGCACGAACTGCCGCCAACCAAAGTGCTCGACCACGGCCCTCACTTCGGCGGTGTAGCCCCACAGGTAATACGGCGCCGACAACGGCCGGCGTGCCGAGCGACCATGCCCCGGAAAATCCATTGCGACGATGCGGTATTGCGGCAGCAACGCCGCCAGCTTGTCGAACGAAGCCGCATTGTCCTGCCATCCGTGCAAAGCCAGCATCGGTGGCGCTTCGGCAGGCCCATGCAGGCGAAGCGCACACTCCAAACCGTTCGGCAGCGTGATGCGCAGTTCCTGCGCGGTAGTTTGGGTTGCGGATGACATCAGGGATCCAGCCGGAACTGCAACGTGCCGCCGCCATGCACGACGGCATCGCAGTGCACTGCATTGAGCTCGCCGGTGGCGAAGATGTGCATGCTGTCGAGATCGGTCGCCGTCAGCACCGCCAACAGTTCCGACACCAGCGGGTTGTGGGTAACGAGCAACACGTGCTGCGAATCGAGCGTGCGCAGGAATTCCATGACCTGCAACGCGCGATGCGTCGGCAGCAGCACTGCCAAAGGTTCCGGCTTTACCGCCAATTTCGCTTCATGCACGAACAACTCGCAGGTCTGTGTCGTGCGCACGAAGGGGCTATAGAAACAACTGGTGAGGGTTATGCCCTTGGCAGCGAAGCGGCGCGCCACGCTGGCGATCTCGCGGCGGCCGGCTTCGACCAGCGCGCGCTGGGCATCCTGACGATTATGGGGTTCGGCCTGACCATGGCGCAGTAAATAAAGATTCATGCCTGCGCCTTGTGGTCGGATCAGCGAGCAGCTCCGCTGTCGCGTTGCGGATCGTAGAAGCCGTCATTGTCGTCGTCATGTTCCGGCTTGGCCTGCGCGGCAGGTGCCGCGGTGGCGACTACGGGTGCAGTATCGGCAGCCGGCTGCTGGGAAGTGTCGGCTCCCGGAAACGGCGAAAACGGAAACGGCTTTTCCTCGGTGGCAAACACCATGAAGCCGACAACCTGGCCCAGATAGGCGGCAGCCACCGAACCCAGCTTCTTCAACTCGGCGTTGATTTCGCCGGTGATCAGCACGATCAGGGTTTGCACGATGCAGATCACGATCACCGCCAGCCACAGTGCCCACAACACCAGCGCGAAAATCGCCATGAACAGCACCCGCACCCAGAAGGTGGTGGAAAGCATGTTGGCCTTGATCTGTTCCTGGTTCATATGTCCCCCTGGACCCTGTTCCCAACCCGGCCGTCAAACCGGTAGCGATTTGCGCCTGCCGACCACGAACTCCACGTCCAGTTCGGTTTCAGTCAGCATCACGGAGCTGATTATATGATCGATGGGAGCCTTGTTATAGATGATCTCGTACAAACTGCTGCACAACGGCATCGATACTCCGAGTTCATCGGCCTTTTCCTTGACCTGCTTCAACGTGTTGACGCCCTCCGCCACCTGCCCCAGTTCGCTGACGATGGTGTCGATGTCCTTGCCCTCGCCCAATGCTTTGCCGACGCGGAAGTTGCGGCTCAGCGGCGAGGTGCAGGTGACGATCAGGTCGCCGACGCCGGACAAACCCAGGAAGGTCATCGGATCGCCGCCGAGCCGGACGCCGAAGCGCGCCATTTCAGTGAGGCTGCGGGTGATCAACATGGCAATGGTGTTGTGGCCCATGCCCATCGCATCGGCCAGACCGGCGATGATGGCGTAGATGTTCTTCAGCGAACCACCCAGCTCGACGCCGAGCATGTCGTCGTTGGCATAGACGCGGAAGGTTTCCGAACGCAGCGTCTCCCGCACCAGCGTGCGCACTTCGGCGTCGTAGCTGGCGATGACGGTGCCGGTGGGGCTGCCACCGACGATCTCCTTGGCCAGATTGGGTCCGCTCAATACCCCGATGCGGGCGTCGGGCACTTCATCGGCCAGGATCTGGCTCATCAACTTGAACGTGATTGCCTCGATCCCCTTGGTGGCGGTGATCAGGATGACGCCGGGATGCAGCAGCGGTTTCAGTTGTTGCACCACCGAGCGGAAGCTGCCGCTGGGCACGGCGACAAAGATCATATCGACGTCTTGCACCACGGCCTGCAATTCATGGGCGGCGATGATGCTGGGATGCAGTTCGTGGCCGGGCAGATAGACTGAATTGACCCGGGTCTGGTTCAGGGTTTCCACCTGTTCCGGATCGCGCATCCACAACTGGGTCTGGTGCCCGTTGCGGGCGATGATGTTGGCGATCGCAGTGCCGAAACTGCCACCGCCGATGACGCCGACTTTTTTTATCGACATGCTGGTTTGATCCGAGTCCTACGGCCGGTGTTGCTGAAAAGCCGGCCACGGGAGCAGCAAGATAACAGCTCACCTTGGGCAACTCCAGCTGACTAACTCCTTGTCCACCCGTTGTTTTCGCCGGTTTTGCCCCCACATCCCCGCTTCACTTAGAATCGCACGCCCCGATTGCCGGTCTTGGCGATCAACCGCAATCCATCATTATCCGGGCGCACGCAGCCACGACTGGAAGCAACTTTATGGCAACCGAGCTTTGGACCACCATCCGCAAGGAAATCGGCGATCTGTTGTTGAACGAACCGCAGATGGGCACCTTCTATTCACGCCGCATTCTGCAGCACGACAGCCTGGCCACCGCGCTGAGCGATCTGCTGACGACCAAGCTGGCGTCGCCTGACATACCCTACACCGCTTTGAAAGCCGTGTTCGACGAAGCCTACCTGCGCGATCCTGACATCCTGCAAGCCACCGAGAACGACCTGCTCGCCACCAAGACCCGCGATCCGGCCGTGCGCTACTACTCGACCGCACTGCTGTTCTTCAAAGGATTTCAGGCGCTGCAAGCCTGGCGTGTCGGCCACTGGCTGTGGACGCAGGAACGCCACGGCATGGCGTTGTGGCTGCAGAGCCAGATCAGCGAAGTGTTCACGGTAGATATCCACCCGGCAGCACGCATCGGCTCCGGCATCCTGGTCGATCACGCCACTGGCATCGTCATCGGCGAAACCAGCGTGCTCGATGACAACATCTCAATCATGCAAGGCGTAACTCTCGGCGGCACCGGCAAGGAAAGCGGTGATCGCCATCCGAAGATCCAGTGCGGCGTACTGCTTGGTACCGACGCCATCATCATCGGCAACGTCACCATCGGCAAAGGCGCCAAGGTGGCGGCCGGCAGCGTGGTGCTGAAAAACGTGGATCCACATACGACGGTGGCGGGCATCCCGGCAGTGCCGGTCGGCAAGCCGAGCGTGGATCAACCGGCGCTCGACATGGATCAGGACATCAATTCCTGCGATTGAAGATTTGCCCTATCGCAGAGGGAGACAACGTGTTCTGGGACACGCCGAGTCAGTGAAATAGCGAATTTCCCTCCAGCCGCCCGGCAAAGCCGGGCGTCGTTCCGAAGCTGCACAAAGCATTGCTTTGTAAACGCAGCTTCTCCACCCATGGCCTGCGATGGTCCCGGAACGCCTGCTATCCCTCGGCTCCTCGACTTCAGCGATACATTCACTAAAAGCCAAACTCTGTAATAGCGATCTTGATCGCTGCACGAATCTGCTCGCCGGTAAAACCACGCTGCATCAGGAAGCGCTGGATTTTCGCGTGTTCACTGGCATTGGGTTTTCCTTCGAGTCGGAATTTTTTACGCAGCGCTTCCCTGCATAGCTCGACCCAATCCGGGCCTTCTTCGTAGAGTTTCTGCTTCAATACCGCGCTGCTGATTTTGCGCGGCTGCAGGCTGGCGCTGATCTTGAGCGGACCGTCGCCGCGCGCGCTGCGGTAATTGATCCACGATTCGACGAAGCGGGCGTCGGATTGCAGGTTGTCGGCGGCCAGTTGTTGCAGTACCGGCCGCACGACTTCGTCGGGATCGAGCTCGGCATGACGTTCGCACACCTTTTCGAACAATTCATGCAGCGAGTGTTCGCGCCGCGCCAACAAGTCGAGCGCGGCACGCCGGGCCAGCGAGCGGGCGTCTTCGGTTGCCACTCGTCAGCCCTCGTCCTTATGCGTCTTCGAGCGCCTCGTCGGCTTCTTCCTTGGACGTAGTGGCGCCGGCGCCGCTCATCAGCAGGCTGCGCAGTTTGGTTTCGATTTCCTGCGCCACTGCCGGATGCTCGGCCAGGTAGGCCACGGCGCTCTTCTTGCCCTGGCCGATTTTCTCGCCCTTGTAGGCATACCACGCGCCGGATTTCTCGATCAGGTTGTTGGCCGCGCCCAGTTCGATGATCTCGCCGTTGCGTGAAATGCCGGTGCCGTAATAGATCTCGAACTCGGTCTGCTTGAACGGCGGCGCCACCTTGTTCTTGATGACCTTGACGCGGGTTTCGTTGCCGACCACTTCCTCGCCCTCCTTGATCGAGCCGATGCGGCGGATGTCGAGCCGTACCGACGCGTAGAACTTCAACGCGTTGCCGCCGGTGGTGGTTTCCGGCGAACCGAACATGACGCCGATCTTCATGCGGATCTGGTTGATGAAGATCACCAGCGTGTTGGTGTTCTTGATGTTGCCCGTCAGCTTGCGCAGCGCCTGCGACATCAAGCGGGCATGCAGGCCGACATGGCTGTCGCCCATGTCACCTTCGATTTCAGCGCGCGGCGTCAGTGCGGCAACCGAGTCGATGACAACGACATCGACGGCACCGGAGCGCACGATCATGTCGCAGATTTCCAGCGCCTGCTCGCCGGTGTCGGGCTGGCTGACCAGCAGGTTGTCGACATCGACCCCGAGCTTCTTGGCATAGATCGGATCCAGCGCATGTTCGGCATCGATGAAGGCGCAGGTGCCGCCCTTGCGCTGCGCTTCGGCGATCACCTGCAACGTCAGCGTGGTTTTGCCGGACGATTCCGGGCCGTAGATTTCGACGATGCGGCCCTTCGGCAACCCGCCGATGCCGAGCGCCATGTCGAGACCGAGCGAGCCGGTGGAGATCGCCGGGATCGCGTGGCTTTCGTGATCGCCGAGCCGCATCATCGAGCCCTTGCCGAACTGGCGTTCGATCTGTGCAAGTGCCGCAGAAAGCGCTTTGTCTTTGTTGGTGTCTTTGTCTGCCATGGTAGGTATCCTCAATAAGAACTCAATAATAAATAGATTGATTATTTCGAGTGATTTCGGATCCCGGCCTTGCGCCAGGATACGCCGCGCCACGATTGCAGCGGCTCTCACGGGTTGCTTGCATTAAAGCAGGAAAATTCCGGTTCTTCAAAAAAAG
>DATJXP010000023.1:0-2142 GCA_035500035.1 Candidatus Acidiferrum sp.
TCCTCGCTCAGGGCGCGGATTTCGGCGGCAATGACGCTGAAACCGCGCCCCTTGTCGCCGGCGTGCGACGCTTCGATGGAGGCATTCAGCGAGATGAGTTTGACCTTCTGGCTGACGCTATCGATCGATTCGATCGCATCACGCACTGCGCGTTTGGTTTGGTCTTCCTGGTTCAGCCTGGCGCCAAGCCGGAAGTTCAGCGTGCGGGCGATGTTGTCGGTGACTTCGTTGAGGGCACGCAGCAAGTCGGTGGCGACGAAGCGGCTGAACAGGGTCAGCTGCGCTCCCGGGCACTGCCCCAGGTCCAACGCCCGGCGCAATTGCCGGGCCTGCTTGATGAAGTGATCGATCGGCGTCATCGCGCCGGCGGTCAAGGTCTGGCTGCCCGCCAGCACTTGAGCCACCTCGCGCGCGATGCCGTGCGTCTCGCTGCCTTGCCTGATGGCATCGAGGATGCCACAGAAATCCTGCAAGGCCAGATCGAATTCGCGCAGGTTGCCGGCGACACTTTCCTGTGAAGCCAGCAGCGCGAACATCGCAACCCGATGCGACAGCATACGCATCTTGCCCGACAGATTGATCAACGAACCCAGACCGGCTTCGATGTCGTTCTCCATCACGCGACTACTCCGTTTCGCCCGGGGCAGTGCCCGTTGCCCTGCCTCACCAGGACAGAAGCATAGGTCGTACCATGTGGACACACGGCGAAAAAGTCCGGAATTTCAGGCTTATTTTTGCAACCAGGCAACCGAGGGCCGCGGCAACCTGCTTGACGGCAGTGCAAACACGACACTGCCCGCGCCAACTTGGTGCCGCGTCAGCCGCAACATTCGCGCAACACCTTGGCCAGGATGGCGGCGCCTTGCGCCAGCGCCGCATCCGGCACCGCATACGACAGGCGTATGCACTGGCTCGCGTGATCCCACGGTTCGGACAAACCGATGAAGCTGTCGGCGCCCGGTATCGCCAGCAAGCCCTGCCTGCGCAAACGGCGATAAAGCTCATGACAGTCGATCGGCAGCGTCGGCAGCCACAACCACAGGAAAAACGCTCCTTCGGGTTTGTGCAAGCGGTACGGCATATCGCCGAGCGCCGCACGCAACAGCTGCACCGCGCGTTCTGCCTTCGCCTGGTACCACGGCCGCAGCACGTCACGGCTCAACCGTATCAGTTCGCCGTTCTGCAACAGCGCGCTGGCCAGTGCCGGACCCAGGTTGCCGCTGGCGAGATTGAGAATGGTGTTGGCGCGACTGAAGGCGTCGATGAATTCCGGCTTTGCCACCACGAAGCCGCTGCGCACCCCCGGCAATCCGACCTTCGACAGGCTCAGCAACAGGATTACGTTGTCGCTCCAGTAGGCCTGCGCGTCGTTGCCGTAATGTAAACCCGGAAACGGCAACCCGTACGCGGCATCGATGATCAAGGGGACACCCTGTGCGCGCGCGCGTGCGTCGAGCGATTGCACTTCGGCGTCGCTCAATACGTTGCCACTGGGATTGGTCGGGCGCGAGATGCACAGCGCCGCCGTTTGCGGCGGAATCGTGGCGGTCATGTCGAGCCGGTACTTGAACAGATTGTCGGGCAGGAGTTCGATGTGCGGCTTCGTTGCGGTAAAGAACGGTTGATCCAGCCCGATGTCGGCATAGCCGAGATACTCCGGTACCAGCGGCAGGTGGATGCTGCGCCGGCCCGCATCGCTCTCGCCCGCCAGCAGATTGGCGATCAAACCAAATGCGCTCTGGCCACCGTTGGTGATGGCGATGTGATCTGGCGTGAGTTTCCAGTCATACAGTTCATTGAGTTGTGCCGCCAACAGCCCGCGCGCGGCGAGATCGCCCTTGGGACCCTGGTAACGGCCGAGCAATTGATGGGTTTGCTCGGCATCGCGCAGCAGCGTTTGCAACGTGCGCTGAAACAGCAGTTCGGCCGCCTCGATGCGGGCCGGCGTGCCGCCCGCCATCATCACGAGGTCCGGATTGTCGCGCAGCGCCGACCCCAGATCGTCCATCAGATCGACGATGCCGGAAGGGCCGCTGTAGCGTTGACCGAATCGGGACAGTTTCATATGAACAGCGCCTGCGGCGCTCGAAGCGAATAACCCTTGAACTGCGAGCAACACCCGCAAGCAGCATCAATACCTTT
>DATJXP010000024.1:0-6134 GCA_035500035.1 Candidatus Acidiferrum sp.
AGGTCAACGCGCAGATCTTCAGCGCTTCGGTGTCCGGCAGCGGCGCCGCGCCCAACGATCTGCTCGACCAGCGCGACCAGTTGTTGAACCAGCTGTCGCAGAAAGTCGGCATCACCGTGGTGCCGCAGAGCGACGGCAGCATCAACGTGTTTGCCGGCAAGGGCCAGGCACTGGTGGTCGGCACCCAGGTCAACCATCTGACCGCGCGCAACGATCCAACCGATCCGACCAAGCTCGACATCACCGTCGCCGACGGCACCGCCACCGGCTCCAGCATCAGCCAGTTCCTGCAGGGCGGTCAGTTGCAGGGACTGATGGATTTCCGCGACCGCAACATTTCGCAGGCACAGTCGCAACTCGGTTTGCTGGCACTGACGCTGTCGAGCCAGTTCAACACCCAGCACCAGATGGGGCTGGATCTGAATTCCAACCAGGGCGGAGCGTTCTTCGCGCCGACGGCTTTCACGGTGACTCCGAGTTCCTCCAACCAGGGCACCACCGCGCTCAACGTCAACATCACCGATACTTCCGGCGTGCGCGCCAGCGATTACCGCGTCAAGTTCGACGGCACCAATTGGCACTTCACGCGCATGAGCGACGGCACCGAAGTGACCGGCACCGGCGTGCTGACGCTCGACGGCATGACGGTCGATACCAGCGCCGGCACACCGGTGGCCGGCGACAGCTTCAGTTTCAATCCGGCCCGGGATGCCGCCAACAATTTCCAGGTGATGATCAAGGACCCGCGTTTGATCGCCGCCGCTTCCGCCGTCAAAGGCACTGCCGACGTCAACAATGCCGGCAAGGGCGCCATCGACAGCATCCAGCCCACCGACGCCACCAAAATGCCGCTGGCGTCGCCGCTGGTGATCACCTTCGATGCCAATGCGCTCGGCGCCGGCGTGCCCGGCTTCGTGCTCAGCGGCGCCACCACCGGCACGCTCGCCTACGATCCGGCGACGGAAGGCGGCGGCAAGACGTTTACCATCGCCGGGCTCGGCGTCAGCTTCAGCATCAGCGGTACCCCGAGCCAGGGCGACGATTTTACGGTGTCGCCCAACAACGGCGCCGGCGGCGACAACCGCAACGCGCTGGCGCTGGCCAACATCCAGAGCGCGCGGATCGTCAACGGCAAGCAGGACACGTTGCAGAGTTTCTACTCGACGCTGGTGGCGAACGTCGGCATCAACCAGCAGCAGGCCGATGCCAACCACACCGTGCAGCAGTCGCTGTTGACGCAGGCGCAGCAGTACCGCGACAGCGTCAGCGGGGTCAACCTCGACGAAGAAGCCGCCAACATGCTGCGCTACCAGCAGGCGTATCAGGCAGCGGCGCAGATGGTGAAAGTCTCCGAACAGATCTTCCAGACCTTGATCAGCTCGCTGCAATGACCGCGATGACAGGTAGATGATAGGTAATAGGTACTAGCCCATGCGTATCCCGACGTTCCAGCAATACCAGGCACCGGTGGCGATGATGCAACAGCAGAACGCCATCCTGCAGAAAACCCAGATGCAGTTGTCGTCGGGCCTGCGCATCCTGACGCCGTCGGACGATCCGACCGGCTCGGCGCGCGTGTTGAATCTCAACGCCAACCTCAGCCTGATCGACCAGTACGGCAGCAACGGCACCGTGGCGAAGAACTCGCTCGGCCAGCAAGACACCACGCTCAGCAGCGTCAACGATTCGTTGCAACGCATACGTCAACTGGTGGTGCAGGGCATGAGCCCGACCAACGACGACGGCGCGCGCGCCAACATCGCGCTCGAGCTCGACCAGAACCTGCAACAATTGATGGGGCTGGCGAACACGCGCGATGCCAACGGCGAATACCTGTTTTCCGGCAGCAACAGCACCACCATTCCGTTCGTCGATCAGGGCGGCACCGTGACTTACCAGGGCGACCAGACCAGCCGCGCGGTGCAGGTCGGCGACGGCACCCAGGTGACGACGCGCGATGCCGGCGACAAGGTGTTCATGCAGATTCCGAGCGGCGACGGCATCATCGACGTACGCGCCGGCGGCGCCAACACCGGCACGCTGGTGGTGGGTCAGTTCTCCGGCGGCCAGCAGTTCGTGCCGGGCAATTACACCGTCACTTTCAATACCGGCAGCGGCGGGCAAATGAATTACACCGTTACCGATGGAGCCACGCCGCCGAACACGGTCGGCACCGGCACTTATCAAGCAGGGGGGAACATCACTTTCGGCGGGGTCCAGATGACATTGTCTGGCAACCCCGCCGACGGCGATGTCGTGACGGTGCAGCCATCGCAGCCGCAGTCGGTGTTCGCGGTGGTGAAATCGCTGATCACGTCACTGCGCACGCCGTCAAACGGCAACAGCACGTCGATCCAGAATCGGATGGCACAAGGGCTTGCCGGCCTCGACCAGACGCTCACCGCCGTCAACAACCAGCGTGCCGTGGTCGGCGCGCGCCTCAACACGCTCGACAGCATGGATAACATCAACGCCAACTTCAAGGATCAGCTGACCACGCTGAAGTCCAACACCGAAGACCTCGACTACGCCGACGCCATCACCAAGTTCAACCAGCAGCTGACCTCGCTGCAAGCGGCGCAGCAGACGTACAAGAAGACGACGTCGTTGAGTTTGTTCAACTACCTGTAGGGCTAAACCCACCTCAGTTGCTGCGATTCTTTTTGCTTGCTTGAAGATTTCTGGCTTCGGCGCACGGTCTGGGTCGGCTAACGGTATCTGAGACACGCCCCGAGTACAGTTGCTGTAGCTTGTCTCCGGCCATCCATGGCCTGCGACAGTCTCAGACACCGTTAGCCGACCCAGACCCTCAAGTTCAGTGGTACATCTTTCAGAAGTTTTCCGGCAGATTTCGAAATTTTCTGCTATCCATGAAGCGGTAGTAACCGCACTCCCTCGGGCGCCCCGCGGCAGCTCGATTGACATAACTACAAATGTAACTACAAAATGCGCTTTGTCTGGGACGACAGGAAAAGGGCAGGGAACCTGCGCAAGCATGGGATCGATTTTGCCGGCGTGGAGCTCTTGTTCGAGGGCTTCGCAGTTACCGTGCCTGACGACAGGCTTTATTACGGTGAGTCGCGCTTCATTACGCTCGGGATATTGGAGCAACTGGTTGTAGTCGTCGCCCATACCGAAACCGTTGACGAAATTCGGATCATTTCAATCAGGAAGGCAACGCGTCATGAAGAAAAAGAGTACTTCCGGCAAGCAGGCTTCCAGGACTTCACGCACTGACTGGAAACGAGTGGACGCAATGCGCGACGAAGATATCGATACTTCCGATATTCCCCTAGTGACTCCTGAACAATTTGCACGTGGCATTGCTCGTATCGGCCTCAAGCCGGTGCCACCCAAACAACTGATCACGCTACGGGTTGATGGCGACGTGCTGGACTGGTTCAAACGCACCGGACCGGGTTACCAGACCCGCATCAATCAACTGTTACGGGCCTATGTCGATGCGCATGAAAAGTAAGGTGCCGTTCCGGCCCGGGTTTTTATTTTGAAAGCAGCTTCGCCAGTTCATTGACCGGATTGGCGCCCTGCCCGCCGACGCAGTGGGTTACCAGCTTGGAAAAGTCCGAGCCGTCGTCGTAAACGATCATCAGATAATCTGCCGCATCGTATACAAATTCCGAGCAATTCGGGGCGTACTGCCTGGCCTCAGTGACCAGCTTTTCAAGCCGACTCCATTCTTGTGCCTCCAGCTTGCGCGTGAACGATCCACCCGCGCCGGTTCGCCGCAGTGTTTGCGTCGCCCGTTCGACTTCCCGATCGATATAGCAACTTGCATTGGGCCGACATGGTCCCCAGCGGGAAGAGAAGACGACCTTCTGCCACTTGGGGTCTGCCTTGATTGCGGTATGGCAAGCGGCGAGAGATAAAAGTACAAAGATTAAAAAAGTTGAGATGACGGCCTGTCGCATAAGTCGCCTGTTAGTGGCTTACACGCTCAAGGCAAGCCGAAGCCCTTCGTTTACTTTCTGGACAACTGCAATTGGCAACGCGCGCACTTTCTCAGTAAGCAAAGAGCGATCAACGGTCAGCACCTGGGAAACGTTGATGACGGAAGGCTTGGGCAGCCCGGAATCTGACTTGCTGAGACGAACGTTGCCCGGCGTCCCCGCCAGTGCGAGATTGGAAGTAACCACAGCCACGATTACCGTGGCAATGCGCCCCTCATTGAAAGGATTGGATTGAATGACGAGAACGGAACGACGCAACCCTGGACCAGATCCCGTAGGGCCCGGCAAGGATGCCCACCAAATCTCACCACGCTTCACGATCCAGAATCCGCAGTTGCGCCTTGGCCAATGCGGGCTCGACGGGAACTGCAGTAGCCCCATGCACTTCGTTGAGCCTGGCCGTAATTGCCGCGCCACCATGAGTGTCGAGATAACTGGCTAACGCCTCTGCATAAAGCTGGCTGCGCGGGATACTCAACTCTTCAGCCAAATGTTCTGCGGCTTCAAAAATGGGATCGGGAAGTGAGATGGCGATTTTCATGGGGAAGCGTGGTATCACTGGGGTATGACTCGAGCAACTGGGCCACTAACGAGGCTGTAGAAAAACCCGGGTTTTTCTACAGCTTGAACGTCCTTCAACAGCGTAGTTGCGCAGCAACGTCCGGCGCCCGTAGGGCACAAACTGGTTGAGCTTGTCATGCGTCGCCGCACTCACAAGACTTCAATGAATTCTTCGACAGAAACCCCAGCTTGACGCAAAACTCCTGCAAGAGTGCCAACTTTAATCTCTCTATGTAATGGCACAACGCAACCTCTGTGGTTTTTGGAAGCACAACATGACTGCCAGTTTGACGCACTTCCTCAAAGCCGAGCCGTTTGAAAGCTGCTATCGCGTCCCGGCCGGAAATCCGAGGGAGTTTAGGCATGCTCTGGGATATTGAAGACAGTTACCAAAGGATGTCCCTTGGTGACCAGCGGGAATTCTTCCAGATAAAGAGCAGTTGCCTCGCGCAGATTGGCAATTGCTTCTTCGACGCTCTCTCCCTGCGTGGTCGTGCCGGTCTCTGGATTGAGGGCAACGAAGCCACCTTCCTCAGCCGGTGTAATAACAGCAGTTAATTGCATAGGAACCTCCATGCTTCTCGATATTTTGACCCAGCACACAGAGATCGACAAGACGCATAACGCCAAGTTAACCGGCAGAACGGAGCCGGCTTGCCGGCGGAGTGGTTTGCAGTGGGGCGTACAATTTTGCGCAGCAAAATGCCCCACTGCAAACTGTCCGCGTTGAACGCCTGGTTATGTATTGAACTGCTCGTAGATTTGTATGGCAATACCAAACACGACGAGAACAATGGAAACTGGAAATATGTAATGTTCTGTGAAGCCAGCTTTGGAGCCAACCATGATTTCGATGGCCATTGGAATAGCCGATAAGCAGAAGCCAGCCACCGAAATTCGCATGCCTAAAGCTGACACATTCGGCATTTTTGCTGCCGCTTCATACACTGCGCCGTATGCCATACCAAGCACCAAGACAATGAACGAAACGCAGAACACGGGGATGCCCAACCCTTTGTTGCCTAAGGCAGCAATACACCAGCCAATGAGCCCAAGTGAAAAGCCAATTCGTATTGCTAGTTTTGAGAGTTTAGCCATGACGGATTGATGCATAACAGTTTTGTTAGTGCGCATGCGCGTTAACTAGGCTAGCACGCACGCCGGGTTTCAACCCCGTTGGCAGGTTAAAGGCAATCGTTTGGCTCGACAAGGAGTCATCATCGAGAGCTATGAGGATTTATCACTGCACTCGAAAGCCCGGGGTCCCTAGCAGGGGTTGGCGACTGTCGCAGGCCATGGATGGCCGGAGACAAGCTACAGGGATGTACTCGGGGCGTGTCGCCAACCCCTGCTAGGGACCCCGGGCTGTGCTCAGTTGTCAGTACCTATATATAGAAGCAAGAACGAACCTTAAGGCTTCGTCTCCATCAACACCCGCCCAGTCTCCAACAAACTCTTCAAATTCGAAATGATCCGCGGCCAGCCACCGGAAACCGCGCCGATCAATTTCGACTCCGGCTTGTCGATCTCGTGCAGGATCGTCAGCTTCACCATGTCGTTCGACGGCTCCAGCTCGATAGTGCAACGCGAGTAACCTTCGCTGGT
>DATJXP010000025.1:0-2279 GCA_035500035.1 Candidatus Acidiferrum sp.
CAATTCTCCGGTAGCGCCGAACGCCTCGCAGATGAACTGCGCGCGTCGCTCGAGCCAATCCGCATCGGCGGTGACCGGGCCTTGCACGTACGGATCGATCTGCACGTTGAAGTCGCCGTGCAGCCCGGCGTTGCGCAGCACATGCTGGATGTCGTGGCCGCAGCGGATATGCATCGTGTGCAAGTCGGCATCGAGGGCGCCGTCGTTCAACTGCATCGAGGCGCGCTGTTGGTCCAGCTGTGCCAGGTGTTGCTTCAGCGCCGCCCAGTTGGCAAAGCGCAGCTCGCGCGCGAGTGCATGTTGCGTGGCCGCCAAGGTCGGGTGAGTGGTGGAATCGAAATGACTGATGATGCGTTGCCGCGCCTGCGGGTCGCCGGCCTTGGCGGCACGCAGCAATTCCTTGGCGCGTTTCTTCTGTTGTTCCAGATTGAGCCGGAAATCGGCGTACGGGTCTTTCATCGAAGTCTCCTTTCATGGAGTCTGCGTCCGCAACCAGACAGAAAAGAGACAGCAGTGTCGCCATCCGTGGATGGCAGGATCGTCTGTCGAGTCGTGGGCGCAGCCCTTTCCGCGGACGTGGATGCTTCGACCAAGCGCGGATATTCTGGAACAGGGTGCAAAACCGCGTCAACGCATTTGGCACTGGTGCGTTAGCTTTGAGAGTGCCGGAACTGCATTCCAGAATTCAATTTTTTACGCGTTCCTTTCACTGCTGTTTTCCACTGGTGTTTCCACTGCTGCTTCGAGGCATCCCATGTTCCGCAAAACCCTGTTTTGGTTGCACCTGAGCGCAGGTGTGGTGGCCGGTATCGCGATCTTCATCATGTCGCTGACCGGTGTGTTGCTGGCGTTCGAACGCCAGATCAAGGGCTGGGCCGCGGCCAGTCACTATCCGGTACACGAGCAGGGCGCCACCTTGCTGACGCTGGAACAGTTGGTAGCGGTGCAGCACGAGCGCCAGCCCGACGTGCAGGCGTCGCAACTGGTGTTGTCGAGCAAGCCGTCGGAGCCGGTCAGCTTTCGCGCCGGTCGTCGTGGTGGTCTCGATCTCGATCCTTACACCGGTGCCCAGGTCGATACCGCGACGCCCGGCGTCGATGGTTTCTTCCGCACCGTGGAAAACTTCCATCGCTGGCTCAACGTCGAAGGCGAACATCGCGACACCGCGCGCGCCATCATGGACGGCGCCAATGGCGTGTTCCTGTTCATCCTGATCAGCGGCTGCTACCTGTGGCTGCCGCCGATGTTGAAACGGGCGCAACTCAAGTTGCGCGTCTGGTTCCGCCGCAGCTATCCGAGCGACAAGATTCGCGATTATCACTGGCACCATATCTTCGGTATCTGGATGGTGCTGCCGTTGTTGGTCGTGGTTTATACCGGCGCGGTGATGACGTATCCGTGGGCCGCCAATCTGCTGTACACCGCGTTCGGCGCCGAAATCCCGGCCGCGCAGGCCGGGCCGGGCGGTCCTCCTCCCGGCGCGGGCAGGCCTGCTGGTGCCGGCGTTGGTGGCCCCGGCGGCGACCGCGGTGAATTGCGCGAGCAGGGTCCGCGTCCGACCGTGGTCGATGCTGCGACTGATGTGCCTGCCGCAACCTGGTTGCCGCTCGATGCTCTGGTACAGGCCGCCGTCGCCGATCCCGACAGTGCCGGCTGGAATCACCTGACGGTCACCTTGCCGCAAGCCACCGCGAAAACGGTGCAGATCGATATCGACCAGGGCAACGGCGCCCAAGCCCAACTGCGCCATACCGTGACCGTCGATCGCCAGAGCGGCGCCATCACCGGCCGTCGCGGCTTTGCCGATCAACCGCTGGCGCAACGCCTGCGTGGCATCGCCCGCTTCCTGCACACCGGCGAAATACTGGGCTTCTGGGGCCAGCTGGTCGCCGCGCTGGCGTCGTTCGGCGCCATGATGCTGGTGTGGACCGGCCTGTCGCTGGCCTGGCGCCGGCTGATCCAGCCGCTGCTGCAACCGCTGTTGCAGGCTGATCGCGCGAGTTGAAGGAGTTGAAGAGCCTCCAAGCGGAGGCTCCTTAACCGTTAAACCCGCTCCATGCTGTTGTTGGTGGGCGTGGCGGTCTACGTGGCGGCGATCAAACAACTGGTGGAGAGCAACACCCTCTGGTTCTACTCGTCAGAAGGCGTAATCAAGCCGGGCGAGCACTATCGTCAATTTGATGCAGGACCGATCAATGAGATACACGAAAGCAAGGAAGAATGGGAAAAGCGTCTGCAGGACAACCGCATCCGCATAGATCGGACTTACTTCGAGAGCA
>DATJXP010000026.1:0-2724 GCA_035500035.1 Candidatus Acidiferrum sp.
TTCTCAGGCTTCAGCCTTTCACCTCAGCCAACATCGCCTGCCGCTGCATCTCAAGTTCCGCCGGCAACTTGCTACCAAACTCGGCAAACAACTTGGTCTGGTCTTCGAACTCACGCCGGCTGTTGTCGATATCGATCTTCATCAACTGCTCGAACGTCGCTTTGTCGTAAGCCAGCCCGTTCCACGTAATGTCGTCGAAGTGCGGCACGGTGCCGAAGATGGTGTCCTGGCCGCCGACCTTGCCGTTGACGCGATTGACCACCCACTGCACCACGCGCATGTTCTGGCCAAAGCCGGGCCACAGCCACTTGCCGTCGGAAGTCTTGCGGAACCAGTTGACGCGGAAAATCTTCGGCGCGTGCTTGATGCGTTTTTCCATGCCGAGCCAGTGTGCCCAGTAGTCGGCCATGTTGTAGCCGCAGAACGGCAGCATCGCCATCGGATCGCGGCGGATCGCGGCCTGGTTGTCGGCGGCGGCCGTGGCTTCGGAACCGAGCGTGGCGCCCATGTACACGCCGTGCGCCCAGTTCTTGCTCTGGTACACCAGCGGGAAGGTGGTGCTCAGGCGGCCGCCGAACAGGAAGGCGCTGATCGGCACGCCCTTCGGATTTTCCCAGTCGGGATCGATGCTCGGGCACTGGCTGGCCGGCGCGGTGAAGCGCGCGTTCGGATGTGCCGCGGGAGTCGTGCTCGCTGGCGTCCAGTCCTTGCCTTTCCAGTCGATCAGGTGGGCCGGTTTTTCTTTCGTCATGCCTTCCCACCACACGTCGCCGTCATCGGTCAGCGCGACGTTGGTGAAGATCGTGTTCTTCGTCATCGTCTGCATGGCAGCCGGGTTCGAATCCATGCCGGTGCCGGGCGCAACGCCGAAGAAGCCGGCTTCCGGATTGATTGCATACAGGCGGCCATCGGCGCCGGGCTTGATCCAGGCGATGTCGTCACCGACCGTCCACACCTTCCAGCCTTCGAAACCCTTGGGCGGAATCAGCATGGCGAGGTTGGTCTTGCCACAGGCGCTCGGGAAGGCACCGGTGATATAGGTCTTGTTGCCCTGCGGATCTTCGACGCCGACGATCATCATGTGTTCGGCCATCCAGCCTTCGTCGCGCGCCATCACCGAGGCGATGCGCAAGGCGACGCACTTCTTGCCGAGCAGCGCGTTGCCGCCGTAGCCGGAGCCGTACGAGATGATTTCGCGCGCTTCCGGAAAGTGCACGATGTAGCGGTTTTCCGGATCGCATGGCCATGCCACGTCTTTGCGTCCATCCTTCAGCGGATAGCCAACCGAGTGCAGGCACTTGATGAACGGCTTGTTGCCGAGCACATCCAGCACCTTGCTGCCGATGCGCGCCATGATACGCATCGACACCACGACATACGGCGAATCGGTGAGCTGCACGCCAATCTGTGCAATGTCCGAACCCAAAGGACCCATGCTGAACGGAATCACGTACATGGTGCGGCCGGCCATGCAACCGGCGAACAGCTTCTGCAAGTTATTGCGCATCGCAGTCGGCTCGTCCCAGTTGTTGGTCGGGCCGGCGTCTTCCTGCCTGGTGGAGCAGATGAAGGTGCGGTCTTCGACGCGGGCGACGTCTCGCGGATCGGAGCGGGCAAGGAAGCAGCCCGGGCGCAATTTTTCGTTCAACTTGAGGAAGGTGCCGGCGGTGACCAGTTCCTGGCACAGGCGGTCGTATTCGGTCTGGGAACCGTCGCACCAGTAGATGGAAGCGGCTTGAGTCAGAGTAGCGATTTCTTTGACCCAATTGACGAGGGCGGTGTTGGGGGTCTTGGAGGACTCCATAGTGCATTGACTCCAGAAAGCTCAAACGGAAATCGGAAGGCCCGGCCCGGGGCTGGTCCGGATACTCGGGACCCGCTAACTATACGGACAGAGACTGTAAAAAGGTCGGTCATTTTAGTACGTCCGCCGTGGTTTTTGACAGTCGTGCAACCCTTGCCGCCACATTACGGACGAACTGTGCAAACCGCGGTTTGAGCCGATGGGGGCGGCGATGGTAAAGTGCGCGCCTTTTTCGCAATTTACCCCGTCCGGAACCCCTATGAAGACTTACAAGATTGCCCTGCTCGACGGCGATGGCATCGGCCCTGAAATCATGGTTGAAGCCGTGAAGATCATGAACCTGGTCGCCGAGCGCAACGCGATCAAATTCGACCTGATCCACACGCCGTTCGGCGCCAGCGCCTGGTTCTCGCACGGCGCCTCGTTCCCGGACAGCACCAAGGCCGTGTGCGACGCAGCCGATGCCATCCTCAAGGGTCCGATCGGCCTCAACCACGAGGAGTCGAAAAAAATTCCGGTCGACCAGCAGCCCGAGCGCGGCGCCCTGCTGCCGCTGCGTCGTCGTTACAACACCTACGCCAACTTCCGCCCCGTGTTCCTGCCGAAAGGCCTCGCCCATTTTTCCCCGCTGAAGCCGGAAGTGATCGGCAACGGCATCGACATCATGATCATTCGTGAACTGGTCGGCGGCCTGTACTTCGGCAAGAAGGAAACCGGCGTCAACGCGCAAGGCAAACGCTACGTGCAGGAAATGCTCGAATACGACGAAGACCAGATCCGCGCCATCATCAAGGTAGCGTTCGACACCGCACAGAAACGCAAGAAAGTGCTGCACAACATCCACAAGAGCAACGTGCTGAAATCGAGCGTGCTGTGGAACGAGATCGTCGAAGAAGAAAAGAAAAATTATCCGGACGTCA
>DATJXP010000027.1:0-2764 GCA_035500035.1 Candidatus Acidiferrum sp.
AGACTTAACCGCATAGGCCGAGTGCGCACAGACCTCATAAGCGGCAAGCGCCGCCCGTGTTGTTGGCCGGGCTGTCCTCACCGCGAAAAAACCGGGCACGCGTGAAGCCTGAAAAACGCTCAACCAGTCGCATCACCCACAAGACAAAAACCAAACCCGCCTGATCAGGTTATTCCACTTCCTCTACCCCGCATGCCGCCATTACAACTCATAGTGTGGACCATCCGGGCCCTGATCATCGCCGGCGTTTTCCTGTTGTGCCGTCTCTCACACTCCGGCAACCCGGCCTTCGCGTTTGCGTTGACGTGGACTCTGAACGGTTTGTTTCTGCATTTCTTCATCAACGGTTCGCTGCGATTGCCTCGACTACTGGTGCGCGTCCACCGGTTGGAGCCAGTGCTGTATCGCTGGGCCGGCGTCGGCCTGGTCAAATGGCTGGTGACGACGCAGCTATGGTTGCTGGTGGTGGGCAACGAGCCACCACCGAAAGCGGCGAGTCGTCATGAATTGCTGGAGTATGCCGAACGCGTCACGCATGGTGCCGAGGTTTGTCATGGCGCCACCTTTATAGTGGCGACCTTGATTGCGATTTTCTTCGTCGCCTTCGGTCACGTTGCGGCAGCAGCGTGGATTACCGGCTTCAATATCGCGCTCAATGGTTATCCTGTCATGCTGCAGCGGGCCAATCGTTGGCGGATACACCAGGTTCGTGGAAGATGGTAGACAACGCCTGCTGCTGCCGCACTCGCGAGGAATAACTGCATGCAAAACTTCTACGTCAGAACCGTGTTCTTCGTGCGCGATACCGTGCGTGCGATGGAGTACTACACCAACACGCTCGGCTTCCATCTGGATTGGGTCCACAAGGAGCGCGACGTGCCGTATGTGGTGCAGGTGAGCCTGCTGGGGATGGAGATCATCCTGAATCAGGCCGAGCATCCCGAGCTGGACCGGCCCGGCCACGGGCGGCTCTATGTCGGCCTCGACGAAGCGCAAACCACCGCGCTGCAGCAGCACATCCAGCAGCACGGCATCGCGGCCGAGTACACGCACTGGGGCGCGCCGACGCTGATCATTTTCGATCTCGACAAGAACGAGCTGTTCTTCTGGCTGTCGGATGCCGAGCGGGCCAAGTGGCAGCAGCAGCATGCAGGCACGGCCTGAGCAATGTCGTCAGCGTCGTTGACGCCAGGTACGCGAACTGCATGGATGACTTGCGGGTTCGCTGTACGAATACGAACAATGTTCGCGCTATCGTTCGGAATCGCGCAGTTGCCTGGCGCATAACATACTGAAATTTAGGCAGTAATCGAATGGCATCAGAATTGCTGTAATCGGTTTAATGAGATCGATCGGGTCCTCTGAGGTTATTCGTGTTTCGCAATTACTTGACCATCGCCCTGCGCAATATCGTCAACCACAGGCTCTACAGCTTCATCAACATCGCGGGGCTGGCCATAGGGTTGGCGTGCGTCATCCTCGTCATCCTGTTCATTCGCTATGAGACTTCCTACGACCTTTGGTTGCCGAACAGCAGCCACCTCTACCGCTTGGAAACCACTACCCACGTGCCGGCAGGACCGGCGGTAGACAGCATAGCGGTGCCGTTTCGTGTGCCGGCTGCGATGAAGGAGGAGATTCCGGAGGTAACCGCGGCAACGCGCGCGCGTGTCGAAAACATAACAATGACGGTGGGAGACCGACAGCTCTTCCAGCGCGTCGATGTGGTCGATTCCAATTTTCTCCAGGTCGTCCAACTGCCGCTGTTGGCGGGGGATCCTGCCACCGTGCTCAGCCAACCGGAATCGCTTGTCGTGTCCGAAGCCACTGCGCGCAGGTTTTTCGGCGACGCCAATCCACTCGGACAAATCATCACGGTTCCCAAGCCGCACTGTGATGATGCCGATATTGCGTGCCGGAGCGTCACTATTTCACTGCGAGTGACTGGCGTCCTGCGCAACTTGCCAACCAATTCCCAGTTGGTAGCTGATGCACTTATGCCGAATATCTCCAGCGCGGACCTGGAGAGCCAGCAGCAGAAGGAGGATTGGGTTTCGCCCAGATACAGCGGTTTTGTGGTACTCGCGCCCGGTGCCGTGCCGCAGGCAGCGATTGCAAAACTGGCGCCGATTCTGGATGCGGGGGCAGGACCGAAGCTGCGGGAACTCCATGTGAGCGCGCCGGGGAGTCAGATTTTCGAAATGCACCTGGTCCCCTTCGCGGACGTGCATCTCACATCCGCCGGCTATCACGACAACGACATGACGCCTGCCGGAAGCTGGATAACAGTTTATGGTATTGCTGCGATTGGGCTCTTGATCCTGCTGATCGCGTGCTTCAATTTCATGAACCTGGCGACTGCCCGCGCCATGCTGCGTGCCCGCGAAATTGCCTTGCGCAAATGTGTCGGCGCCAGCCGGCGGCAGCTCGTCATGCAATTCCTGGGGGAGTCGGTGCTGATGGCACTGTGTGCCTTGCTGCTGGCCCTGGCCATCGTGGAGAGATTGTTGCCGTTCTATGATGGTTTCCTGGGACGCCCCATTACTTTCCACTTGCTCGCCGATTGGCCGCTGTCGCTGGCGATCATCGGTATAGCGATAGCTGCGGGCCTGATCAGCGGCAGCTACCCCGCGCTGGTGTTGTCCAGCTTTCGGCCAGCCTCGGTGCTAAGGACCAACAATTCAGGCCAGGCCGGTAGCGGTCGTCTGCGCGTCGTTCTGGTCGTGCTGCAATTTGCCGTCTCGATCGGCTTGGGAATAGCGGC
>DATJXP010000028.1:0-3614 GCA_035500035.1 Candidatus Acidiferrum sp.
GGATCGACCGCGCGCACGTTGTCGCAGATGGCGGCGATGATTTCGTCGAGGCGGTCGATGAACATGCCGGGCTTGGGTATCCACAGCATCGGCAGGCCGGACGTGTGCGTCAGCAGGTGCAGGAAGTTGATCTTCTCGCGCATGCCGCCGCGGAATTCGGGGATCACTTCCACCACGCGCGTCGTCAACGCAAACTGGCCGAGCTCGATTGCGCGCAATGTCAGCACGGTGGTAAAGGCCTTGGTCAGCGAGAACAGCGAGAACACCGAGTTCAGCTGCAACTTGTGCTGATGATCTCCGTGCGAGAAACCGAATGCTTCCTGCAGCGCGATTTCGCCGTGGCGCGCCACCAGCACCACCGCGCCGAAATATTTGGCGGTGGTGATGTCGTGATGGATGGTTTCGCGTAGATGTTGCAGGCGGGCGGCATCGAAGCCCGGATGTGCGGTGGTCATGGAATCCCCGGAATGTAGGTTTAGTTTGGGCTGAATTTACCCACACCCCGGATGGAAGTACACATGCCTTGTGGCCAGCAACCAAGGTTTACCGTATTGGTGGTGCGTAACAGAGTCAGAGGGTCTGGGCATCGAGCTCAATACACAAGTCGGTATATGACATGCACGTGCTGCTTGAGCGTCAGCGCGGAGATGTCGAGACCGATACGCATGTCGACTCCTTTCTGCTGGACATTGGGAATCAGATCTTCGCTGAGAATTTTCAGTTCGGTTGCTTTGTTTCTTGCATCCAGCCGGTGTGGCTTTACCGCCCAGCCCCTGAATTGGGTCTCGCGAGACGAACAGCGAAATAGGGCAGGCGCTTCAGCTCTTCCAACAGCTCTTTGTTGGAATGGTGCAGCGGGGTGGACGAAAAATCGAAAGTCTCCCACTGGTCCTTGCCGCCCGTGAGAGGCTTTGGCTTGGTCAGCGACAAGGGCTCGGCATCGTAATAATAGATTCGATGCAGATACAGATCGGCCAATTCAGTCCTCGCTCTGAGCTTGTCAGTGAATGCGAGCAAAGCCGGGGCATCGAGAGGCGATTGTTGAGTGCCGAGTTTGCGTTTGACGAAACCGGCATCGAGCAGGATTGCATACTTCCGCCGCATTGTTCAGTCCATTGAAGCAAGGGAGGTGGCGGGATAGGCACGCGGGGCCGAAGCCCTCTTGGATTGTAGCGCGCCGTCCGCCGTGTTTTATCGAATGGAAGTATAGCGGAATTCAGGCAAAGCGGCGGAAATAACTTTCTCGCGAGCGATCGGGAAATTCAGTCCAGATAAATGTCGCGGTACGAAAGATAGATCGAGATGTACATCATCGGTGCGAGCGCCAGCAGCGCCAGTCCGAGCGTGATCGGGATCAGCAGGCACAGCAGCAGCCCGCACAGGCCGTAGATCAGGAACGGCCACGTATTCTTCAGCGCGCCGACCAGTGACAGCAGCAACGCTTCCTTCACCGTCTTGCCGCCGAGCACGATCAGCGCCGGCGCAAACCAGGTGGCGGCCCATACCGGGATCAGCAGTGCCAGCAGGATCAGGATGCGGATCAACAGCGAGTACAGGTCGATGGCGTTCATCACGCGCGTCAGCGTGGTGCGGTCTTCGATATCGACGTTGAAGTTGACCATGTCGAGCAGGGTGGGTGCCGCGCCGCCGGGGAACATCGCCTTGAAAATGTCGATGAGTACCGGGCCGAGCAGCACGACGATCAGCGCGCCGCTGATCAGCGCTTCCAGCAGGCCGCAGACGATCAACGCGCCGGCCTTGTTGCTGAAGCCGGCGAACAGGTGCTTCACTTCCACCGGTTTGCCCTGGCGCTGGGCCTGACAGGCGAGCATCAGGCCGGCGATCCACACCGGTTTCAGCAGCATGCTGTTGATCAGCGAAACGCCGGGGATGTATTCGATGACGATCATGATGACCAGGCCGACCACGCACAATGCCAGCCATTGGCCGGCGGCGGCGCGGAAACCGTCCCAGCTTTCGACGATCCAGCCGGCGCCACGGTCACCGATGACGACGCGGGGCGCATGCACCACGTCGTTGCCCTCGGCAGCGGCGGCGGAGAAATCGGGATCGGGAGCTTCGCCCGGAGAAACCGGCGGAGAGTCGTGGTTGTCGGTTACCATGCGGCACCTGCTTCGTTAGTGCTTGTCGTTGTTATTGCGCGGCCTGACCTTGTTCCCGACTTTACTGTAGAGACATGACCGAAGTACACAGCTTCGCGCCCATCGCGCGTAACGATGCGACATGCCTGATCCTCGGCACGATGCCGGGCACCGCGTCGCTGGCAAAACACCAGTATTACGGCCATCGGCGCAATGCGTTCTGGCCGCTGCTGCTCGACGTACTGGGCTTGCCGGCAGACCTCGATTACGATGCCCGCTGCGAGGCATTGCGAGTGCATCGCATCGCGCTGTGGGACGTGTTGCAGTGCTGCCGGCGCGAGGGCAGTCTCGACAGCGCCATCGATCCGGAGTCGATGCAGGCCAACGATTTTGCCGGGTTCCTGGCGCGGCACCCGCAAATCCGCCGGGTCTATTTCAACGGCCAACCGGCGGCGCGATTGTGGCGCGCCCTGGTACACCCGACGCTGCCGCCGGCCCTGGCCGCGCTGGAATGTGCGGTGCTGCCTTCGACCAGCCCGGCCCATGCCGCGATGACTCTTGCCGAAAAACGCCAACGCTGGCATATATTGCGTCAGCAAAACTGACCCATCGGGCCAGATCGACAAAGCTGGAAACAAAAAGCCGGAGACGGAGCAAGGGGCATCCTCATGCTGTTTCTCGATCTGCTACAACGACACATCAAGACCGGGGTTCTGCACGTGCATCTGCCGGATGGCGATCATGTGTTCGGCAGCACGGGTACCGTCGCGCACTGGCACATCGTCAAGCCGGAGGCGGCGGGCCGCATCGCGCGCGATTACGAATTCGAGCTGGGTCAGACCTACATGGAAGGTGCCTGGCACGCCGGCGTCACCGGCATCCACGCGCTGCTCGAAGTATTGCGCAGCAATTTCACCGTCAGGGAGCCCGGGTTCGGGCTGCGCACGCTGTTGCGCGTCCTGCAGCAGTGGAACCGCGTCACCAGCAGCTACCGCAACGTGCATCATCATTACGACGTACCGGAACCGGTGTTCCGCCGTTTTCTCGATCAGGAGATGTTCTACTCGTGCGCGTATTTTCCGGAAGCCGCGCTCACGCTCGAGCAGGCTCAGCAGGCCAAGGCGCGCCACATCGCCGGCAAGCTGCGGGTCCAGCCGGGCGACCGCATCCTCGACATCGGCTGCGGCTGGGGCAGCATGGTGTTTTACCTGGCGCAGCACTACGACTGCGAAGTTACCGGCATTACGCTGTCGCGCGAACAACTGGCGGTGGCCGAGCGCGAAAAGCAGGCGCGCGGGCTGAAGAACGTACGCTTCGAGCTGGCCGATTATCGCGAGCACAAGGGCCGTTACGATCGCATCGTCAGCATCGGCATGTTCGAGCACGTCGGCAAGCCGTTCCACCTGACGTACTTCCGCCGCGTGTACGAAATGCTGAAGCAGGAAGGCGTCGCGCTGATCCACACCATCGGCCGTACGTCGCCACCCGGCGTCACCAATCGCTGGATCCAGC
>DATJXP010000029.1:0-7348 GCA_035500035.1 Candidatus Acidiferrum sp.
GGACTTAAAGAGGTTTATTTGGCTACACAGTCAATCACGTACATCCACGTGACCCCCCCCTTTGTATGCTGAATGCTGCCAATCGCCTGATACCCTGTTAGAGCTTTCTCAAAGAAACAGAAATTAAGGAAACAGGCAGGCTCTCACACCTAATAATTTTTGACTAAAATCAATCTGTTATATAGGGAAACATAAAACTACTCCCTAGAACCTTCGAAGATCAGCGCGGCGGCGTTGTGGTGCAGGGCCCGGTCCACCACGATGCGCGGATGCACGGTGGCGCCGTCGATAGTACCGAAGAACAGCTCCTCGGCGGCGATCACCCGGTTCTGGTTGTCGAGGAACAGGCACAGGAACACTTCGCGGTCGTATTTGCGCAAGCGACTGAGCAGGTAATTGCGCGTCAACGCCGACGAATGCAGGCAATCCTGCCGCTGCAGGCCCTCCAGCAGATGCCGCTGCGCCAGTTGCAGCGCCGCTTGCAGCACCACGTACTTGCTCTCGCCCATGCCGTGCTGCCGGCAGAATTGCTCCATCGGTGCATCGAGCACGCCACGCACGCTGCCAAAGGCGCCGAGCAGTTCGCGCGCCAGGTCCAGCGCCGAGCGCCCGGCCTGGCCGGTGCGCAGAAAGATGGCCAGCAGTTCGGCGTCGGACAGGCTGTCCGGCCCTTGTTGCAGCAGTTTTTCGCGCGGTCGCTCGGCGAGCGGCCAATCATTGATAGCCATGCTTCCTCCCTGAAATGACGCAAAGCCTCCGCAGTGTAGTAGAGAATCCGCGTTTCGGCCGGATTGGTTTCGCCGCCGTTTTTGCTGCGGGTAGAATGCCCCCATGACCGCCTCTCCCGCTCCCCTCACCTCCCTGCAAAACAAGCGCGTGCTGCTCGGCATCAGCGGCGGCATCGCTGCGTACAAGGCAGCCGAGCTGTGCCGTTTGCTGATCGGCGCCGGCGCCGAAGTGCAGGTGGTGATGACGCAGGGCGCCCAGGAATTCATCACGCCGCTGACACTGCAGGCGCTGTCGGGCCAGCCGGTGCACACCGCGCTGCTCGATACCACCGCCGAGGCGGCGATGGGCCACATCCAATTGGCGCGCTGGGCCGATCTGATCCTGGTGGCGCCGGCCACCGCCAACTTCATCGCCAGGCTCGCGCACGGCGAGGCCAGTGATCTGCTGACCGCCGTGTGCCTGGCGAGGCGTTGCCCGCTGGCGCTGGCGCCGGCGATGAACCAGGCCATGTGGAGCAATGAGGTGACGACGGTCAATCTCGGCCTGCTGGAAAAAGCCGGCGTATTGCTGTTCGGCCCCGCTGCCGGCGCGCAGGCCTGCGGCGATGTCGGCCCCGGCCGTTTGCTGGAGCCGGCTGAGTTGCTGCAGCTGTGCGCGGCGCAGTTCCACACCGGCAGCCTCGCCGGCCGTCGTGTCGTCGTCACCGCCGGCCCGACGCGCGAAGCGATCGACCCGGTGCGTTACCTGAGCAATCACAGCTCCGGCAAGATGGGTTATGCCATTGCCGAAGCGGCGATCGAAGCCGGTGCGCAAGTGACGCTGATCAGCGGCCCCACCTCCTTGGCGCCGCCGCCGCGCTGCACGTTGGTGCAAGTGGAATCGGCGCGCGACATGCTCGCCGCCTGCCAGGCCAACGCGGCCGACATCTTCATCGGCGTTGCTGCCGTCGCCGATTACCGAGTGGCGGAACCGGCGCCGCACAAGATAAAGAAAAGCGCGGACGAACTGACGCTGCAGCTCGTGCGCAATCCCGACATCCTGGCAACGATGGCGGCGTCGAAACCGCGGCCGTTCTGCGTCGGCTTTGCCGCCGAAACCGACAACCTCGCCGTGCATGCGCAGGAAAAACTGCGCAACAAGAAGCTCGACCTGATCGTCGCCAACGATGCCACTACCACTTTCGGCAGCGACACCGCTGCCGTTCATGTGTACTGGCAAGGCGGCGAGCTGGCGCTGGAGGCGCAGAGCAAGCCGCAACTGGCGCGGCGGCTGATCGCGCTGATCGGCGAACGGAGCCGGCTGGCGCATGGCTGAAAGCCGCATTTCTGCCGAGATTTTCCGTGCCTACGACATCCGCGGCATCGTGGGTCAGGGTCTCGACGCCGACAGCGTGCGCTTGATCGGCCAGGCCATCGCCAGCGAAGCGCGCGATCTCGGCGAACACTCCATCCTGGTTGGCCGCGATGCTCGGTTGTCGAGCCCGGCGTTGTCGCTGGCACTGGTCGAAGGGCTGTGCAACGGCGGCTGCAACGTGATCGATCTCGGCGTGGTGCCGACGCCGCTGCTGTATTTTGCGACGCAAACGCTCAGCTCGGGCTCCGGCGTGATGATCACCGGCAGCCACAATCCGCGCGACTACAACGGCATCAAGATCGTGCTGCAGAAACGCACGCTGGCCGACAACCAGATCGCACGCCTGCGCGAGCGCATCGAAGACAACGACCTGCGCACCGGCAACGGCAGTGTCAGCCGGCACGACATCAAGCCTGAATATCTGGGTCACATCCAGCGCACGCTGAAACTGCAGAAGAAATTCAAAGTGGTGATCGACGCCGGCAACGGCGTCGGCGGCCTGATCGCGCCGATATTGTTCGCACGGCTCGGCTGCGAGGTGGTTCCGCTGTACTGCGAACCGGACGGCAACTTCCCCAACCATCATCCCGATCCGACACGCGAAAAAAACCTGAAGGCTCTGAAAACCACCGTGCTGGCCGAGCAAGCCGATCTCGGCATCGGTCTCGACGGCGATGCCGACCGCGTCGGCATCGTGACGGCCTCAGGCAAGACGCTCAACGCCGATCATCTGCTGATGGCGTTCGCAATGGACATCCTGCCCGACAACCCGGGTGCCTGCGTGGTGTTCGACGTTAAAAGCAGTCACCACCTCGGCCAGATCGTCACTGCCAACGGCGGCGTGCCGGTGATGTGCAAGAGCGGCCACTCGTTCGTCAAACAGAAGCTGGTGGAAACCGACGCGCTGCTCGGCGGCGAGTTTTCCGCCCACATCTTCTTCAAGCATCGCTGGTTCGGGTTCGACGACGGCATGTACGCCGCCGCCCGCTTTCTCGAATTGATGGACAAGTACGATGCCGCTGCCGATGCGATCCTCGACCGGCTGCCGCCAAGCTGCAGCACGCCGGAGCTGTTCATCCCGGTCGCCGAGGCCCACAAGTTCGAGCTGATGGCCGAGCTGACGCAGCAGCTGAGCTTTCCCGACGCCGCCGTCAGCCTGCTCGATGGCGTGCGCGCCGACTTCGATCACGGCTGGGGGCTGATCCGCGCCTCCAATACCACGCCCAACCTGGTGCTGCGGTTCGAGGCCGACAACGCAGCCGAGTTGGCCGGCGTGCAGCAGCAGTTCCGCACGGCGTTGCTGGCGATCAAACCCGAACTGCAGCTGCCATTCTGACGCCGCAACCCCTCACGATGAGGGAAGCACTTGCTAACTCTGGCGTATAATCAGCGCAGGATTTTGTACTGTGCCGGTAACCCCATGACCTTCGATCCCAACGACGCCCACAGCATTGCCGCCGTGCTGACCGAAGCGCTGCCGTACATCCAGCGCTTTCACGGCAAGACCATCATCGTCAAATACGGCGGCAACGCGATGACCGACGAAGTGTTGAAGAACAGCTTCGCGCGCGACATCGTGCTGATGAAACTGGTCGGCATGAATCCCATCGTCGTGCACGGCGGCGGGCCGCAGATCGGCTCGTTGCTGGAGAAGCTCGGCATCCAGTCGCACTTCGTCGACGGCATGCGGGTGACCGACAGCGCGACCATGGACGTGGTGGAGATGGTGCTGGGCGGCCTGGTCAACAAGCAGATCGTCTCGCTGCTGCACAAGAACGGCGGCAAGGCCATCGGCATCACCGGCAAGGACGGCGACTTCATCCACTGCCGCAAGATGACGATCACGCGCAAGACGCCAGGCATGGAAGAGCCGGAGATCATCGACATCGGCCACGTCGGCGAAGTAGTCGGCATCAACCCCGGCGTACTGGAAACGATGCTGAAGAGCGATTTCATCCCGGTGATCGCGCCGATAGGCACCGACGCCAGCGGCCAGAGCTACAACATCAACGCCGACATCGTCGCCGGCAAGCTGGCGGCACTGCTCAATGCCGAGAAACTGATTTTGCTCACCAACATTCCCGGCGTGCAGGACAGGACCGGCAAGGTGGTGAACACGCTCAGCTACAGCGAAGTGAATGCAATGATCGCCGACGGCACCATCCACGGCGGCATGCTGCCGAAAATTTCGTGCGCGCTCGATGCGATGAGCGCCGGCGTCAACAGCGTGCAGATCATCGACGGCCGCGTGCCGCATGCGGTGCTGCTGGAAATCTTCACCGACAAGGGCATCGGCACCCAGATCACGCGCCGCAACAACTGAGACGACCATGACCGTCACCAGCACCAAAGTGAAGGGCCAGCGCCGGGAGAACATCCTGCAAGTGCTGGCCGGCATGCTGGAAAAACACCCTGGCGCACGCATCACCACCGCTGAACTCGCCAGCGCGGTGGGCGTGTCGGAAGCGGCGCTGTACAAGCACTTCCCCAGCAAGGCGCGCATGTTCGAAGGCCTGCTGGCGTTCATCGAAGACAGCATCTTTACCCGCATCACTCGCATCGTCGGCGAGCCGGGCACGGCAGCGGACCAATGCGAAAAGATCGTGCTGCTGGTGCTCGGCTTTGCCGAGAAAAATCCGGGCTTGAGTCGCATCCTCAACGGCGATGCGCTGTCGGGCGAACACGAACGGCTGCGTCAGCGCGTCAACCAGATTCACGAGCGGCTGGAAACACAGCTGCGGCAGATCCTGCGCGAAGCGGAAATCAAGGAGAACCTGCGCACGCAGGTAACGGTGACGGCCACGGCGGCGTGGCTGCAATCGTTCATGGAAGGCCGCATCGGCCAGTACGTGCGCAGCGATTTCCGTTTGCTACCGCTGCGCGACTGGCCGGAACAGTGGCAGCTACTTCGTGGCGGGCTTTTCCGCTGAGGGTTTGTCGGCAGGTTTGTCAGCGGGCTTGTTGGCCGACTTGTCCGCAGTAACGGCTTCCGGCGGCGCCGGAATCGCTTCGGCCGGCAGGCTCATCAATTCGCGCAGACGTTTGTAGTCGCGCTCGGCATCGGCGATCAGCTTGGCCCTGTCTTCATCCATTTTCTTCAGCTGGTTTACGTTCTTGTCCTTGTTGGCTTGGGCCGCGGCCAGCTTCTTGGCGGTATCGGCCGGCACGTCCTTGCCCGCCTTGGTGGTGTTATCGACGACGGTTTGGAGCTTGCCAATATCCTCTTCCGCCTTGGCCAGGTTCAGCTTGACCAGATCCTGCTGGGTTTTCAGCGTGCCGATGGCGGCGTCGCGTTTCTTGGCGATCTCTTCGGGCCCGCGATAGAGGCGGATCAGCAGCTTGTCGTTTTCTTCCTGCGCCACTTTATCGGCAAGGGCTTTTTTCTCGGCGTCGCGCTCGGCTTGCACCTTGGCCAGTTCGGCCTCCGTCGCCGCCGGTTTCACCACCTGGATGACCTGGCCCTTGTCGTTGAGGATGGTGTAGCCGCTTTTGACGTATTCGGCCGGGATCGTCGCACTGAGCACGGTACGACCCTCGTTGTTGACGTATTTGTAGATATTTCCGCCCGCCAGCGCGGACTGCGCCAGCGTTGCGGCCAGCACGATGACGATACGCAGCGACGTGGTGAGCCGCGGCAATAAAAAGTTACTTGGCACCATAGCGTTCCCTATAGGCCTCCAGCTTTGGCAGGTACTGTTGCAGATCAGCATTACCGGTTTGCTGCAAATACGCAATGATCTGGCCCAAGGCGATGATGCTGACCACCGGAATGCCGAATTCCTTGCGGATTTCGCCGATCGCCGACAGGTCACCCTGCTGACCGCGCTCTTCGCGGTCGAGCGCCACCAGTACGCCGGCAGCAGCAGCCTTGGCGTGCTGGATGATCGTCATCACTTCGCGGATCGCGGTGCCGGCGGTGATGACGTCGTCCACCACCAACACCTTGCCCGCCAGCGGCGAGCCGACGATGGTGCCGCCTTCGCCGTGGTCCTTGGCTTCCTTACGGTTGAAACAGTACGGCGCCTCGCGGCCATGATGCGCGGCCAGCGCGATGCTGGTGGCGGCAGCGAGCGGAATGCCCTTGTAGGCGGGGCCGAACAGTACATCGTATTTGAGATGCGCATGTTCGATGGCGGCGGCATAGCAGCGGCCGATGAAGCCGAGCGCCTTGCCGGTGTTGAACAAGCCGGCATTGAAGAAATACGGACTGATGCGCCCCGACTTCAGCGTGAACTCGCCGAACTTGAGGATCTGGTGGGCGATGACGAAATCGAGGAATTCTTTCTGGAAAGCCTGCATGACTGCTCCGCTCGGTTACGGCCCGGCCAGCGCCTGTTGTTGCAATACCAGCAGTTCGCCTATGCCTTTCTGGGCCAGCGCAATCATCGCATTCAGCTCGGCCACCGTGAAGTCGCCCGCCTCGCCGGTGCCTTGCACTTCGATGAAGCCACCGCCGCTGTGCATCACCACGTTCATGTCGGTTTCGGCGGTGGAGTCTTCGATGTAGTCGAGATCGAGCACCGGCGTGCCGCGGCAGATGCCGACCGACACCGACGCCACCATGTGCTTGAGCGGATCGCCGGTGATCAATCCTTTGCTTTGCAGATGACGGATCGCATCGACCAGTGCGACGCAGCCGCCGGTGATGCTGGCAGTGCGGGTGCCGCCGTCGGCCTGGATCACGTCGCAGTCGATCTTGATGGTGTGCTCGCCGAGTTTGGTCATGTCCACCGCGGCGCGCAGCGCACGACCGATCAAACGCTGGATCTCCTGCGTGCGGCCGCCCTGCTTGCCGCTGACGGCTTCGCGATCCATGCGCGAGCCGGTCGAACGCGGCAGCATGCCGTACTCGGCGGTGACCCAGCCCTGGCCTTTGCCTTTCAAGTGGCGCGGCACGCTGGCATCGACGCTGGCGGTGCAGATGACCTTGGTCTCGCCGAACTCCACCAGCACCGAACCTTCGGCATGCTTGGTGTAGTGGCGGGTCAGCTTGACGCGGCGCAGTGCATCGGCCGCGCGGCCGCTGGGACGTGGTGTTGCCATTGGTGATTCCTCTATTACTGCCAAGCCGGACGACTTCGGCTATAGTCCGGCCATTATTGCATCAGCCGACAGGAAACACATGACCGCCAGCATGACCGCATTCGCCCGCCAACAGGCGGAACACGACTTCGGCACCCTCATCTGGGAAATCCGCGCCGTCAATCACCGCTACCTCGAACCCAGCTTTCGCTTGCCGGATGCGTTGCGCCAGCTCGAAGGAGCC
>DATJXP010000030.1:0-13065 GCA_035500035.1 Candidatus Acidiferrum sp.
GGTCACGAATGGACAGGGCGATCTCGGGCAGCGTGGGCAACGCCAGTTTGTCTTCGTCCAACAGGGTAAACAATCGATCCAGAAATTCAGTATTGCTTGTCATACATGGGCTCCTCTGCTCCCTAAGCAAACGACAACAACCAGGAAAAACTTGAGCCGATTTTGGCGATCTTGCCATTCGACCACCGTTCCTGTTCGGGTTGACGGCACTGTGGGCATCGCACGGCGGATGGAGTTTCGTTATCGATTCCATATCGGCCTTACATTAGGTAAAGTTGGTTCAGCTGCATGGCTTTTTGACAGGACTTGGCTAAATGCATGTCGTTGCCATCCTCGCTTTTCGCCGCGCCGTGTTGACGACGGGCCCGGTCTTGGCCCGGCGGCTTGTCTTAAGCGGCGCCTTGCTGCTCTCGCATCACGCCAGTGCCGGTGACGACTCCAGATTCGATCTGCTGGTATTCGATCCGGTGCCGCTCGATGTCACCGCAACTACAGTCACTGCAACTGCGGTCACTGCAACTACGCCTCCCGTTGATGCCAAACCGAATGCATTACCCGCGGTTCTCGAAGCTACCGAACTCGCCACCGTTCCGCGCGAACAGGCATTGCCGATCAAACTGGTGGCCGAGCAAATCGCCAAACAGTCGGTAACTATTACCAAAAAAGTATCGCCTGACGACATCGCCAAACTGGAAGAGCGGCTCAACCAGCAGGAACAGGCAGGTGACGCCTTCGCCAAACCGATGGCGGAGACGTTGATGGATCTCGCCGCCGATTACGAAAGCACCGGCAATTACACCAAGTCGTTGGCGATGTACGAGCGGGCCAACCAGATCGTGCGCATCAACAAAGGCTTGTTCAGCCTCGACCAGGAGCCGCTGATCCGCCACATGATCGACAATCATCTGGCACAGGGCGATATCGCGGCCGCCGATGCGTCACAAGCCTACCTGTTTTATCTGCGTACCAAGGCCTATGGCCGCAATACGCCGGAGATCATTCCGGCGCTGCAGGAACTGGCGCAATGGAACATCACCGCTTATCGCATGGAAGCGCCAATGCCGCAGACGCCGGCAGGAGAAGGGTTGACGGAGCATCCCGTGTTGGTGTCGTCCGATCAGATGGTGACGAGACTCAATCATCTGAAGACCGCCAACGAGTTGCACACGACAGTGGTGCAGATGCTGGACAAGCCGGGAGCGAGCACGTCGGCGTTGTCGCAGGCCGAGTACCAGTTTGCCATCAGCAATTTTTTGTTCACGCGCATGGTGCTGTCGCTGTATCCGCTGATGAACGAAAACTTTGCCGATAACGCCGCGATAATGGGCATGCAGGATTATCACTCCAGTTATGCCGACGGGCGTACTGCGCTGGAAAATCGCATCAGCCAGCTTGAGCAATCGAAGGCGACTCCCGCCGATCTCGCCCATGCCCGGGTCGATCTCGCCGATTGGCTGATCGCGACCCACACCCGCGATACGCTGAAGGATGCGCTGGAAAGTGCCTACAAGGATTATGCCGCGTCCGGCGCCGACGTCGGCACGCTGGATCGCTTGTTCAATCCGCCGATGCCGGCGCAGGTGCCGGCTTTCCTGATCTATGCCAATTCCCGCCGGTCGCTGGCGATTCCGCCCGAAACCGCGCTGGAATATCGCGGGCACATCGATGTCGAGTTCAGCGTGAACACGTTGGGCGAAGCGCGTTCGATCAAGGTGCTGTACCAGACGCCGGAAACGCCGCCCCAGGTTTCCGACACGTTGCTACGATCGATCCGCCGCAACCTGTTCCGCCCGCGCATCGTCGACGGTAAGCTGATGCCCTACGACAACGTCGACGTGCGTTATTACTATACTTGGTAGCGCCCGTGGCGTTCGAAGCAGTTATACCCGAATTGCGCCGACTTCTTTTTTTAAGTAAAGCAAACCTCGCTCATGAAGAGTCGCGCCCGCGGCGTTCGAAGCAATCGTTCCCGAACCGCGCCAATGACTATCGGAATAAGCTGAAGTCCAAACATGAAAAAGCCGGCGAAAGCCGGCTTTTTCGTACTGCCTTGTTTGCTTATACCAGGCGATAACCGCTTTCCGACAACGGCATCTTGCGGATGCGCGCGCCGGTGGCGTTGTAGATCGCGTTGGCGACTGCGGCAGCCAGCGGCGGTACCGACGGTTCGCCGGCGCCGGTCGGGTTGACGCCCACCGATTCCAGGAACGCGGTATCGAGAGCCGGAGCCTGCGGCATGCGGATCAGCGGATACTGATGGAAGTTCTGCTGTTGCACCGTGCCTTTGTTGAAGGTGATCTTGGCGTTGAACACTTGGCTCAGGCCGTCGAGGATGCCGCCTTCGAGCTGGTTCTCGGCCGAGCTCTTGTTGTGGATGAAGCCGAAGTCGGCAACTGCATACACCTTGGTCACTTTCACTTCTTTGTTGGCGCTGACCGTCAGCTCGGCTACCTGTGCCACGTAACCGCTGTGGCTGTAGTAGAACGACAGGCCTTGGCCAGTGCCTTTCGGCAGGTCTTTGCCGTAACCCGAACGTTCGACCACGGCCTTGATGACGCCGATGGCGCGGCCAGTGTTGAACGAGCCCGGGTTTTCCGGATTCAGCAAGCGCGGTTCGCCGAGGGTTTCAAGCAAGAACTGCGCATGCGGTTTGCCGGCGGCCAGCGCCAGCTCGTGCATGAAGCTCTGGAACGTGAAGCCGAAGGCATTCGAGCTCGGTGCGCGCATCGCGCCGGTCGGCATCGCGTTCTGGAACATGGTCTGCGTCAGTTTCAGGTTCGGCACCACGTCCATCGGGAACACGGCGGGCGACAGGTCGGCTGCCGTCATCGTGGTCTTGCCGTTGGCGGTGTGGGTCATGAAGTGATCCTGGAACGCAACCAGGTTGCCTTTCGCATCGAGCGCGGCTTTGTACGAGTGGAAACCGCCCGGACGGTAGTAGTCATGCATCATGTCGTCTTCGCGGGTCCACTGCAGTTTGACCGGACGACCTTCCATTTTCTTGGCGATCGCTGCGGCTTCATAAACGTAGTCGTTGGCCAGCTTGCGGCCGAAGCCACCACCGATGCGCATCTGGTGCAGCGTCGACATGTCAGGCGTCAGACCGACGCGGATGGCGCCACCAGCCTGGCCACCTTGCGGGATCTGGCTCGGAGCCCACAGTTCGATCTTGCCGTCTTTGTACAGCGCGGTGGTCGTCTGCGGTTCGAGCTGGGAGTGCGACACGTACGGATATTCGTAGAAACCGGAAACCACCTTGGCAGCGCTGGCGAAAGCGGCAGCGGCATCACCACGGTCGGCGGAAACGCGCTTGGCGTTTGGGCCAAAGCCCTGGTTGACCATGATCGGTTCGCCGTCTTTGTCGGCCAGTGCCTTGGCTTTTTCGGCGAGATCGCTCCAGGTGGCAGTTTCAGCCTTGGAGGTATCCCAGTCGATTTCCAGTTCGCGTTTGGCTTTGATCGCGGCCCAGGTGTTTTCTGCTACGACGGCAACACCGCCGAGATGAGCGCCGGTTGCAGTCGGGAACATGCGGCCGTCGGCAAACGGCTCGACGATGAACGCATCGATCACGCCCTTCATCGCCTTGATGTGGGCTTCGTTGAAGGATTTGGCAACGCCACCAACCTGCGGGCACTTGGTGAACGTGGCGTACACCATGCCGTCCATCTTGGTGTCGGCGCCGAACAGCGGCTTGCCCGTCACGATGCCGACGTTGTCGACGCCGGTGTAGCGCTTGCCGAGCAGTTTGAAGTCTTTGGGATCTTTCAGCGTCAGCGTTTTCGGATCCGGTACCGGCATCGTCGCGGCCAGTTCGGCGAATTCGCCGTAGCTCCACGACTTGTTGGACTTGGCGTGAACTACCTTGGTGTCGGCCGTGGTCAACTCTGCCAGCGGCAGTTTCAGTTTTTTCGAGGCGGCGGCGAGGATCATCGCACGCGCGGTGGCGCCAGCCTGACGCATCGGGATCCAGTTCATCGGCGTCGACAGCGAGCCGCCGGCGAATTGCTGTGCACCGTAGCGTTTGGCATCGATGTCAGCTTGTTTGACGTCGACATCCTTCCAGGCGCAATCGAGCTCTTCGGCGATCATCAACGGCAAGCCGGTCTTGATGCCTTGGCCGCACTCTGGGTTTTTCGAGAAGATGTTGACGCGGCCGTCAGGTTTTACCTGCACGTAGGGGCTCAACGTAACTTCAGCAGGTGCTTTGCCCTTGGCCTGCGCCATGGCTTTGTTGCTGCCACCGAGCGCCATGCCGATGATCAAGCCACCGCCGGCGATGCCGGACAGTTTCAGAAAACCACGGCGATCGACATCCAGCACGCTGCTGGGCGGATTGGCTTTGGCATCGACCATTTCTTTGAAGAAGTCAGGCAGTTCTGCCACCGGCAGTTCATGGGATTTCATGTTCATGCGCGTTCTCCCTGGGCAGCAGTGGCGTCATAGAAGGCCGTCGCCTGTTGCAGGCCGGCAGCCACTTTGATGGCGCGCTTGATGCGGGTGTAGGTGGCGCAGCGGCAGATGTTGCCGGACATGGCGGCGTCGATGTCGGCGTCGCTCGGTTTTGGGTTGTTGGCCAACAGCGCAGTAGCGCTCATGATCTGGCCAGCCTGGCAGTAACCGCACTGCGGTACGTCTTCGGCGATCCAGGCTTGCTGTACTTTGGTCAGCGTGCCATCGGCGGCGGCGAGGCCCTCGATGGTGGTGATCTTCATGTCGTTGGTCAGGTTACCGACCGGAATCTGGCAGGAGCGGACTGGCGCGCCGTTCAAGTGCACCGTGCAAGCACCACACTGGGCAATGCCACAGCCGTACTTGGTGCCGACCAGGCCGAGGGTATCGCGCAGTACCCACAGCAGCGGAGTGGAAGGATCGATCGCTCCCACATCCATTGATTGACCATTGACTTGTAAAGTTGCCATAACAACTTGCTCCCCTTCAGGAATGAAGATTGACTAAAGTACTGTTGCGATTCTTGCCATGCTCTTGCCCTACACCATTTATATCCATTTAAATACAGCGAAACGGATGACAACAGGTGGGGAAAAGCCACGAAATGGCAGCCCAGCCAGACTGCCAAAAGTGCTTCAAAATAATCCAGCACCAAGGCCCAAAGCAAGCGCTATCTTGGGCTGCATAGCCTTGCGTATACTGACCAAGGCGCCATGTCTTACCTTTCACCCGGATCAGACCGTCCATGCCGATGAGCAGCGTATTTTCAACACCGCTGGTGACCCCGCTGTTGCGGGGCGCAATGACGCTGACGTTGAGGCTTTGCGGCTGGACCATCAAGCTCGATGGCCTGCCGCCACCCCCATTCGTCGTCATCGGAGCTCCCCATACCAGCAATTGGGACTTTGCCCTGATGCTGGGAGCGCTATTGCACGCCCGACGGGATGCCCGCTGGCTGGGGAAGGACAGCCTGTTCAGGTGGCCGTTCAACGGGTTGATGCGTTGGCTCGGTGGCATCCCGGTTGACCGCAGCCAGCCCCACGACATGGTGGCCGTCATTGCCGAAACCTTGAAACTGGACCCGCAACTGCTGCTGTTCGTCGCCCCGGAGGGCACCCGCAAAAAAGTCGACCGCTGGCGCACTGGCTTTTACTTCATCGCGCTGGAAGCCGGCGTGCCCATCGTCATGACGACGATGGACACCGCGACACGCCAGGTAAAGCTGCTGGGGCAGTACCGCCCTACCGGTGATGCAGATCGCGAGATTCGCGAAATTCAACGCCATTACCGGGGTTTTGCCGGCCTGAACGCCGCAAATACCTTCGAGTTGCACGAGTGACAGGGGCGCAATGACGGACCTGGTTCAACGGACTTGGCACTGGCACTTCGAACAATCGGTCAACGTGGTTTGGCCGGTGCTGGCCGACACCGCCCGCTTCAACGAGGCGGCCGGCTTTCCTCCGCATCAAATCCGCGAGGACCCGCAACCCGATGGCTCGGTGCGCTATTTCGGCAGCGCCAGGCTGGGTTCCTACCAGCTCGAATGGGAGGAAATTCCGGTCAACTGGTCGAAACATCTGTGGTTCACCCACGAGCGCCGCTTCAGCAAGGGTCCGTTCTCGGAAGTGACCGCCCATGTCGCCTTCGAGCCCAAAGCCGGGGGCGGTTGTACCTGTCATTACACCTTGGGGGTACGCCCCGCCAACTGGCTTGGCTACTTCGTGCTATGGACGGGGTTCTTCGCCAAGACCGAAAAAAAATTCCGCTCCATGGCCGATGCTGCCCGTGCGTACGTCACGGAGCAAAGCAACCTGCAATTCGACTTCATGCCGCCCGTGCTGCCCGATGGCGCCCGCCGACGCTGCCTGCAACTGCACGACGCCATGCAAAGCAGCCCGTATCACCACGATTTATTGCCCTTGCTGATCAACTGGATGCTGGAGCGGCCGGAAACCGACCTGTGGACGCTGCGCCCCAAGCACCTGGCGCGGTTGTGGCAAGTGGACGAACTGGACACCATCGAAGCCTTTCTGCTGGCGGCCAAGGGTGGCCTGCTGAACCTGAGCTGGGAACTGCTCTGCCCGAATTGCCGGGTCGGCAAACAGACCAGCGCCAGCATGGATGAAATTCCGCAGGGCGCGCACTGCTCGAGCTGCAACATCGATTACGGCCGCAACTTCAACCGCAACGTCGAGCTGATGTTCCAGCCCTCGAAGTCGATACGGCCGCTGCAGAGCGGCATCTTCTGCCTGTTCGGGCCGATGACGACACCGCACGTCACCGTGCAATTGCGGGTTTCACCCGGCAGCACGCGCACCGAAACCGTCGATCTGCCGCCAGGCACCTACCGTTTGCGCACGCTGGAGCCCGGCAACGACCAGTTTCTCGATCACCAGGGCGGCCCGTTACTCCCAGTTATTTTTACCAGCGATCACCAATTGCAGTTGTCGGCTCCAGCCGGCACTGCCCTCGACCAACTGACGATCCATAACCACAGCAACCGCAATCGCATCCTGGTGGTTGAAACCCGCGCATGGGTGAGCGACGTGCTGACCGCCAGCGAAGCGATCGCGCTGCAATGCTTCCGCGATCTGTTCGACGAACACATCCTGCGTCCCGGCGATCATGTCGAGATCGACAACATCACTCTGCTGTTCACCGACATCAAGGCATCGACTTTGTTGTACGAACGCAGCGGCGACGCTGCCGCGTTCGCGCTGGTGCGCGAACACTTCGCCGTGCTCGCTGCCTGCGTGCGTCGCCACCACGGCACCATCGTCAAGACGCTGGGTGACGCGATCATGGCGGCGTTTCACTTGTCGTCCGATGCGGTCGAATGCGCGATCACGATCCAACGCGATTTCGCCGAGTTCAACCGCACGCGCGCCAACGCCGACGAAACAGTGCTGGTCAAGCTGGGCCTGCACGGCGGCCCGTGCATTACCGTCACGCTCAACGGCATTCTCGATTACTACGGCAAGGTGGCAAACCAGACCGCGCGCATCCAGACCTTGTGCGAAGGCGGCGACATCGTGCTGTCGCAAACGCTGGCGGAAGAACCCGCCGTGGCGGCGGTGTTGCGTCAGTGGCCGCTCGAACGCGGCACCAGTCAGTTGAAGGGCATCAGTGGCGAAACGGCGTGGGTGCGAATCACGTCATCCGCCTTCGCCAAGGCTACGGCGTGACAAGTCCGGTCACGTCACGACATAGTCGAACTTGTTCCGACGAAGCCTACGGCGAAGTCGAACCTGTTCAGCCGTAGCCTTGGCGTAGGCTAATTTATCAAGTGAAGATGCCCCATCATGCCGACGTCGGCATGATCGAGGATGTGGCAGTGATACATCCACATGCCGGGGCGGTCGTCGAACTTCACCACGATCTTTTTCTGCGTGTGTTGCGGAACGTCGATGGTGTCCTTCCACTGCATGACGCCATTGGCAGGCGTCACCTCCTGAAAGAAGAAACCGTGCAAGTGGAATGGATGATTGAAGTCGGTGTCGTTGCGTATCGTCCACACTTCGGTGGTGCCGACTTTGGCCATGATCGGTGGCGCATCCTTGTAGTTGACGCCGTTGATGCCCATGCTGACGTTGTCGTCGCGATCGTAGCCGATGGTGAGATTCATCTCGCGCTCCTTCGCGCCCCTGGTATCGATGGGAACTATGGTGCGCAATTGTTCCGGCACCGGATCCGGCGTCACCCGCGGCTCGTTCACCGTTTTTATTTTCATGATGTCTTCGGCGAGCCGGTTGTAGGTACTGCCGAAACCGCGATCGGTGGGATACCACTTGAACACGCCTTCCGAGTTCGGCGCATCCGGCGGCGTGAACACGAAGTCGTGGCGCTCGGCCGGCACCAGCTTGATTTCATCGACCGTGCGCGATTTCTCGATCAAGCCGCCGTCGCTGCCGACGATGACCAGCGGCGAGCGCTTGTAGCGCAGCGTGAAATAACGCGTGCGCGACGCATTGATCACGCGCCAGCGTTGCTGTTTACCCTGGCGCACCGTCAACGTCGGCAACACCTTGCCATTGACGAGCACGACAGTGCCTTCGCGGCCGAACAGGTCGCCGAAGCGGCCGCCTTCCTTCGGACCCAACAGCTCGCCGTTGTCGTCGATGCTCATATCGGAGAACACCAGCACCAGCTCATCGCCGGGGATCTTCGGCTCGTTCGGGTCGTTGACGATGAGCGCACCGTACAGGCCGTAACCGACCTGCGCCGCCGAATCGACGTGCGGGTGATACCAGAACGTCCCGGCATCGGGCAGCACGAAGTCATAAGTGAAGGTCTGTCCTGGTTCTACCATCGGCTGCGTCATGCCGGGCACGCCATCCATATCGTTCGGCACGCGCAGGCCATGCCAATGGATGCTGGTGGCCATCGGCAGCGAATTCTTGAAGTGCACGATCAGGCGGTCGCCGACATTGGCCTTGATCAACGGGCCGGGCAGCGTGCCGTTGTAGGTCCACACCTTGGTTTTCTTGCCCGGTACGATTTCCATTTCCTTGATCACGGCTTCGAGATTGATCTCGAGGATGTGCGGATCGGGGTTGAGATCCTGCGGGATCGTCAGCGCCAGATCTCTGTCCCAGCCGTCAGGCTGCTTGACCTCGCTGCTCTTGAGCGGAGCCTGCGCGGCCACGGCCAGCGGCAGCAACAAAGCCAACAACAACAGGGGCGATTTCATAAGCTCAATCCAATTGATGCATTCGTGATGCTCATTTAATGCCAATGGGCGCTTCCCATCCAGTCACACCCTGTGCAGCGAATATGCTGAATGGCGGCGGCTTGATTCACCGCAATTTCCTTATTTCTGCCAAGGCTTCCGCCTTCGCTGGAGGCTACGGCGGGACAAGTCCGCTCCGGTGCGAGGCTGCGGCGGGACGAGTCCGCTTCGAGGTATTGGCAATCGGGGGGGACTGCACAGAGAATGCGGTCACATCGACCGCACCGCGCCAATACTCATCCTGAATAGAACACTTGCCATGACGACTGCTGCCGCTTCCAACTCCTTTACCCGTTACATCGGATGGCCACTAGTCGCCATCGCCGGTGCTGTCGCGCTCGGCGGTATCGCGCTGAATCGCGGCGAGTCGATCAACAGTCTGTGGCTGATCGTCGCTGCCGTGTGTGTTTATGCCCTTGGTTACCGCTTCTACAGTGCCTTCGTCGCCGCCAAGGTGCTGGCACTCGACGGCACCCGCGCCACGCCGGCCGAACGGCTGGCCGATGGTCGCGACTACATTCCCACCCATAAATGGATCGTGTTCGGCCACCACTTCGCCGCCATCGCCGGCCCCGGCCCGTTGGTGGGCCCGACATTGGCCGCTCAGTTCGGCTACCTGCCCGGCACCTTGTGGATTTTGATCGGCGCCGTGTTCGGCGGCTGCGTGCAGGACTTCGTCATCCTGTTCTGCTCGATCCGCCGCAACGGCCGTTCGCTGGGCCAGATGGCGCGCGACGAGCTTGGCCCCATCGGTGGCGCCGCCGCATTGATCGGTGTGCTGGCGATCATGATCATCCTGATCGCCGTACTCGGCCTCGTCGTCGTCAACGCGATGAAGCACAGTGCCTGGGCCACATCCACCGTGGCCGCAACGATACCGATCGCGATGCTGATCGGCCTGTACATGCGCAACGTGCGCCCGGGTCGCGTCATCGAAGGTTCGCTGATTGGTTTTGCGTTGCTGCTGCTCGCCGTGTTCGGCGGCCAGTGGGTCGATGCCAATGCCACGCTGCATGCGTGGTTCGATCACGACGGTCCGCCGCTGGCGATCATGGTCATCGTCTATGGTTTCGTCGCCGCCGTGTTGCCGGTGTGGCTGTTGCTGGCGCCGCGCGATTACCTCAGTACCTTCATGAAGATCGGCACCATCATCCTGCTGGCGCTGGCCATCGTGGTGCTGCGGCCCGAACTGCACATGCCGGCACTGACGCAGTTTGTTGACGGCACCGGTCCCGTCGTCGCCGGCAAAATTTTCCCGTTCGTGTTCATCACCATCGCCTGCGGCTCGATCTCCGGCTTCCACGCACTGATCTCGTCCGGCACCACGCCGAAGTTGCTCGGCAACGAGAAAGATGCGCGCTTCATCGGCTACGGCGCCATGGTGATGGAAAGCTTCGTCGCCATCATGGCGATGATCGCTGCCTGCGTGCTCGATCCCGGCGTGTACTTCGCCATCAACAGTGCCACTGGCCTGGTCGGCGCCGAAGCGGCAAAGGCGGTGGCAACGATCAGCGCGTGGGGCTTCCCGGTCACAGTCGAACAAATGCAAACGCTGGCACAACAGATGGGCGAGAGCTCGTTGTTTGCACGCACCGGCGGTGCGCCGTCGCTCGCCGTCGGCATGGCCAGCATCTTCGCCAGCGCGTTCGGCAACTCGCTGCTCGCGGTGTGGTACCACTTCGCGATCATGTTCGAAGCATTATTCATTCTCACGACCGTCGATGCCGGCACGCGCGTCGCGCGCTTCATGTTGCAAGACCTGCTCGGCAACGTAGCGCCGGCGATGGGCCGTACGTCGTGGTACCCAAGCGTGTTCATCTGCAGCGCACTGGTGGTGATGGGCTGGGGTTACTTCCTTTATAACGGCACCATCGATCCACTCGGCGGCATCAACAGCCTGTGGGCGCTGTTCGGTATTTCCAACCAGATGCTGGCGGCGATCGCGCTGTGCGTCGCCACCGCCGTCATCATCAAGTCCGGCCGCGCGCAGTATGCGTGGGTCGGCGCCGCGCCGCTGGCGTGGCTGTTGATCGTCACCACGGCAGCGGCATGGGAGAAACTGTTCAGCCCGGAACTGCGCGTCGGCTTCCTCGTGCATGCCGATGACCTCGCCGCGCAGATCGCCAGCGGCAAGATCGCCGGCGCTGCCGTCGCCAGCACCGAGCGCTTGATCTTCAACGACAGGCTCGACGCCGCGCTGACCGCGTTCTTCCTGATCGTCAGCTGGATCGTCGCGCTCGAAACCGCGCGCATCTGCTGGGCCTTCCTGCAAGGCAAGCGTTGCCCGGCCTTTACCGAAACTCCGCATGAACCGACGCAACTGGTGGAAGGCTGATGCAAACGCTCAAGCAAACAGTATCAGTGGTATGGGCCGCGCTGCGCGAGTTGAGCGGCGATGATGCTTATGAGCGCTATTTGAAGCACCACACGGCCGTGCATCCGGGCAAAGCGCCGCTGGATCGCGCGAGTTGGTTCAGGGAAGAACAGAAGCGGAAGTGGGATGGAATCAGACGATGTTGTTGAGCCCGACAGCATCAATCCCGCACTGACGCCTGTACGTGAGATAGCACCAGTTTCATCGTCGCCGGCGTCACTTTCCCCAAGCGGGCGGCGTCACCAGCTTTGATGGTGGCAATCTTGGCGGTACGAATCACCGAAGCAACCGGCAAGCCGGCCGTCGAAAGATTGTTGATGACCACATCACCCGGCCAACCACGATTCCGCGCACTGGTAATCATCAATACCCACAGCAGGCCGTGATCGGCTTCGAGCTTGCCGCCGGCAATCACCAGTGCCGGACGATACTGTCGTGCGGCCTGGTCGGTATAGGGAAACGGAACCCTGACTACATCTCCCTGTTTAAAGTTTGGCATACGCCTTCCTGTCTGCCTCCGAATCCCATTCGGTAAAAGTGCGGAATGGATCGTCCTTGTTGGTATCTGCCCTGGCTTTGGTCAGGATCACGCGGCCTTTTTCGATGGTGTAAACCAGTTCGTCGCCTTCCGCCAGTCGCAGCGCGGCGCGCACCGATTGCGGGATGGTGGTTTGTGCCTTGCTGGTCAATTTGCTGGTGATCATGATGCAACCCTTCTAGAGGAATCCCAACTGTAAGGAAATTCCTTACTTGGATCAACTCGCCTTAGTTTAGTAGGGTTTTTCCTTTCTTGCATAAAAAAAGCGGCTGATCTCTCAGCCGCTTTTTTGTTTGGAACCGTGTGCGCAACAACGCTTACATGAACTCGAGCAAGCCCAGCATCACCACCGCCAGCACGATGCCGCTGGTGATGACGCCTTTGACGGTGGTCAGCACGCCCTGCTTGCCGAAGATGGCGTTGGCTTCGAGCGCGGCGATGATGACGATCATCGCCCAGCCACCGGTGGACAGCGCGGGATGACCGTAGCCGGCAGCGGAACCGCCGAAGTGAGGACCCGCCAGCATGCCGAGCACCATCGGCACCGAGAACAGCGTATTGGTGCGCGATGCGAGCGCGGCCTTGGCACCGGCAGCGGCAGCGTCACCACCTTGCACGATGCCGAGCACGATCTTCTGGTTCGGCCAGATGATGACCCACACGTTGAGGAACATCAGCGTCGCCATCAGCGCGCCGCAGATGATGTAGCCGTTGAGCTGGCCGTTGCCGTGCACGTAGCCGAGCAGTACGACGCCGGTGAGGAAAGTGAACATCGCGCCCCAACGGAACCACCACAGCGCACTCGGCGCCAGCTTGGCCTTGGCGTCCTTCAACGCTTCCGGCGTCGCCGCCTTGAAGTAACCGCCCTGTACGAAGTTGAAGTAGTACAGCATGCCGATCCAGGTGATGCCGAACAGCAAGTGCCACCAGCGGACGACGATCATTAGCAAGGATGTAAGGGTCATGCGCGTTTCA
>DATJXP010000031.1:0-5395 GCA_035500035.1 Candidatus Acidiferrum sp.
AGTCGACAATAAGTCGATAAATAAGAAGGTAGCTGGAAGGAAATGAAAAGACTCATGGTACTGATGATCCTGAACCTGCTGCCGCTATTGGCGGTGGCACAGGATGATCTTGCCTGGGACAAGCTGAGCGACGATCAACGACAGCTGTTGGCCCCGTTCCAGAAAAACTGGGATCAGTTACCGCAGCAGCGCAAGATGAACCTGCTGCAAGGGGTCGACCGCTGGGAAAAGATGACTCCCGCGCAGCAACAGGAAGCCCAGCAACGGCTCAAGGAATGGCGTCAGCTCACTCCCGAGCAGCGCAAACAGGCCCGCGAGCAGTTCAACAAATTCCGGCAACTGAATCCCGAACAGCAGAAAGCGCTGCAGGACCGCTACCGCAATTTCCAGAACATGCCGACACCGCAGCAGCGTGAACTGCGCGAGCGGTTTTTCGGCCTGCCCCCAGGCGTGATGAGACTCCCTCCCCGGGGAGCCCGCCCTCCCAAACCCCCGGCCGCCGACGGCCAGCCCAGCACCCCCGCCCCGCCCTGATCAAACGCAAGCTGTTGTGGTTTTCGGGTGTCTGAAACGGAACTTGTAGTGGTCAAGCCTTGATTTGAACCGGTGGCGTCAGTATTCTGACTGTAGCCCAGTTCTTCTCCACCGCAAGGCAACTACATTGGCAGTCCGGGTCAAGCAGCAACATGACGCGAAACGGCAAGCAGGGCGCTTGCTGGCGGCACTGTCCGCCGCGATTTGGATGACGCTGCTGTCGTCATCGGTTTTTGCCCAAGCCGGTTCGCGCCCCCCGCAGTTTTTCGATACCCCCCAGATGTTCTATCACGCACTGAATGGCTCCGCTCCTGGTAGCCAATCCGGCTTGGGGCAGTCGCAGCCGTTGACGCCGACAGGCGTCTTGCAGTTGAGCCCGGAAACCCGCTACCTGCTGTGGGTGGAACTGGCGCAGGGCCGTCTCAACGTGCTGGAAAACCTCGGTGACGCCGGCATCGTCATCCGCAAGCGCATACCGGTTTCGATCGGTAAACAGGGCATCGGCAAGCATACCGAGGGTGATGGCAAGACCCCGATCGGCATTTACCGCATCGAATCGTTTCTCGACGATGCCGCACTCGACGATTTCTACGGTGTCGGTGCGTTCCCGCTCAACTATCCGAATCCGCTCGACCTGATCGAATCCCGCACCGGCCACGGCATCTGGCTGCACGGATTGCCCAAGCAGGAAGCACAACGGCCGTTTCTGGCCAGCGAGGGTTGCATCGTCATCGACAACCAGAGCCTGGCTGCGCTGGCCAATGAAATCGGCGCTGGTGCCACGCTGGTGCTGAGTCCGTCGGAATTGCAGTGGGCGCCGTTGGGACGGTCGCAGGACCGGCTGAAGACGCTGAAGCGGGCGATGTCAGGCTGGCGCGACGCGTGGCAGGATCGCAACACCCCGGAATACTTGGCTTACTATGCGGATGACTTTTCCGACCTGCAGCGGGACAAGCAGGAGTGGGCGGCTTACAAGGCCAGAGTCAATGCCGACAAGAAGTACATCCACGTCGATATCTCCGATGTCAGCATCCTGGAAGAGCCGGCGGAGCCGGGGCTCGTGAATGTAGTGTTCAAACAGAGCTATGTCAGCGACAATTTCCGCTGGAAAGGCATGAAGCAACAGTTGTGGCGCCAGGGCGATGATGGCTGGAAAATCATCTTCGAAGGCGACTATTTCTGAATGAGTTCGAACGAGTCTTGAATGAGCAGTAGTTGGAAATTGTACAGAGCCGGTTTTGCGTTGCTGGCAGCATCGCTATTGACTGCCTGCAATGGTGGCGTGGAGCCGGCCAGGCAAACAGCCACCCACGATACTCCTTCGCCGGCAACTGCTGCGGCTACGCTTCCCCCTGCACCTCAGACCTCAGTCAATGCAACTGCGCCAGAACCGGCGCCGGTCGTTGCGGGCTCCGCCGCCGACCCGTCACCGGCTCCGATTGCACCGATGCCGAAACTGTCGGCAGCCGACATGGCCGCGCATCAGATGGAAGTCGATAAATTGTGCGCGCAGATCGGCGACAAGCTGACCAGCGTGCACACCAAGGAGTGTCTCGATCAGCTGTTTCATTTCGGCGGCGGTTATTCGGTGAACGGCCGGCCGATGATCTTCAAGGATGTCGAGCCGACCGCGAAACAGCCGCGCGATTTTCGTGTGTTGCTGATGGGCGGCGTGCACGGCGACGAGTATTCGTCGATCTCGATCATCTTCAAGTGGCTGCAGCTGTTCTCGAAGAGTTCGCTGGAAGGCGAGTTCCACTGGCGCTTCGTGCCGCTGGTGAATCCGGACGGACTGCTCGACGGCAAGCAGGCCAATCGCCAGAACGCCAATGGCGTCGATCTCAACCGCAATTTTCCGTCGGAAGACTGGAGTGCCACCGCCGTGGGTTACTGGCAGGAAAGTACCGGTGCCAATCCGCGCCGCTTCCCTGGCACCAAGCCCGGCAGCGAACCGGAAGTACAGTGGGTAGTGCAGCAGATGCTCGATTTCAGGCCTGACGTCATCGTCTCGGTACACGCGCCGTACCATCTGCTCGACTTCGACGGCCCGGCGCAGGCGCCGCACAACATCGGCGAGTTGTATCTGCACCAGCTCGGCGTCTATCCCGGCTCGCTCGGCAATTACGCGGGTCTCAACAAGAGCATCCCGGTGGTGACGCTGGAACTGCCGTCGGCCGGCGTCATGCCGCAAAAGGACCAGATCAAGTTGATGTGGGACGATCTGGTGTCATGGCTCGACCGCGAAGGCCGCAAGAAAATGCAGACGGCCGAACGCTGAGCGTGCACTGTCGGTTCAATCGTATTGCTGCTGGATGCCGCGACCACTGAAGATGCGGTAAACGAAAACCGTGTAGCCGAGGATGAAGGGCACTGTCAGCAACACTCCCCACAGCGTGAACAGCAACGATTCCGGCGCTGCCGCCGCATCGACGATGCGCAGGCGGCCCGGGATGATGTCGGGATAAAGACTGTAGCCGAGCCCCGCTGCCGACATCAGGCACATGATCGCCAGCGCGCCAAAGATGGCTGCCGGTCTGCCCTTGATGCGGCCGCTCAACGCCAATCCACTCCACAGATAACAGGCGGCCGCCACCAACGGAATCGGCGAAACCCACAACAACTGCGGCAACGCAAACCATTTGTGCGCAATACCGTCGCTGACCAACGGCGTCGCCAGCGAAATCACCAGCAGCGCAAAGCCCAACGGAATCCAGCCACGCAGAGCCCAACGTCGCGCCTTCTTCGGCAAGGTGCCGTCGGTTTTGCACAACAGCCAGACCGCGCCGAGCATCACGTACAGTGCCGGCAGGCTCAGCGCCGTCAGCAAGGCGAACAGCAGGTTCAAGGCCGTATCGCCGAGGCCGGTGATGTAGGAGCCGAGCATCCAGCCCTGGCACAGCGCCGCGATCAAGGAACCGAGCGAAAACACCGCGTTCCAAGTGCGCTTCTGTTCGTCGCCGGCCTTGACGCGGAAATCGAAGGCGATGCCGCGCAGCACCAAACCCATCAGCATCAGTGTCGACGGCAGGTACAGCGACGTGAGTATGATGCCGTGCGCGGCGGGAAATGCGATCAGCAAGACGCCGACGCCGAGCACGATCCAGGTTTCGTTGGCATCCCAGAACGGGCCGATGCTGGCGATCATGCGGTCTTTCTCGTCGTCGTCGGCCAACGGCAGCAGCAGGCCCACGCCGAGGTCGTAACCGTCGAGCACCACGTACATCAGCAATGCCAGCCCGCACACGGCGGCGAACAGCAACGGCAGCCAGTGTTCCATGTCACGCCTCCTCGGCCGGCAACAGCCCGGGGTAATGTTGCGGGCTCGCCAGCAGCGATGCCGAAGGTTTCTTTGCCAGATGCTTCAGCGTGGCGATGTAGGACCACAGCACAAATACATACAGCAACAACCACAGGCACAACGTGCTGAGTACCATGCCGCTGCCGTGGCTTGCCACCACGTCGCGGATGGCCAATTCGCCAGTGACCATCCACGGTTGGCGGCCGATCTCGGTGACGTACCAGCCGGCGATCACGGCGATCCAGCCGGAAAACGTCATCAGCGACGTCGCGCGCAATTGCAGCACCGACGGTGTGCCCTTGGCGATGAACACGCGCCAGGCCAGCCACCAGCTCACTGCCACCATCAGCAACCCCATGCCGACCATGATGCGGAAGGCCCAGAACACCTGCGCCACCGGTGCATGGGCCGGAAACTGGTCGAGGCCGCGGATTTCGCCGTCGAGACTGTGCGTCAGCACCAGGCTGGCGGCCTTGGGGATTTCCACGGCGAAGCGGTTGCTGCGCGAGGCCTCGTCGGGCCACGCGAACAACGTGAACGGCACGCCGCGCTCGGTATTCCACACCGCTTCGATGGCGGCGACCTTGGCCGGCTGGTGCTCGAAGGTGTTGAGCCCGTGCATGTCGCCGATCAGGATCTGCAGCGGCGCCAGTATCATCGCCATCGCCAGCCCGAGTTTGAACACCTTCAACGTGGCCGGGCCATCGACCTTGCCGAGAAAACGCCAACTGCTGATGCCCATCAACAGGAAGGCGCAGGTCAGCAGCGACGCCACCAGCATGTGCGCCAGCCGGTACGGAAACGACGGATTGAAGATGATGGCCAGCCAGCTCTGCGGATAGAACACGCTGTCGCGGATCACGTAGCCGGTAGGCGTTTGCATCCACGAATTGAGGCTGATGATCCAGAACGCCGAGATCGTGGTGCCGATCGCCACCAGTGACGCCGCCACCAGATGCACCCGGTTCGACACCCGGTGCTTGCCGAACAGCATGACGCCGAGAAAGGTGGCTTCGAGGAAGAACGAGGTCAGCACTTCGTAGCCGAGCAACGGGCCGGCGATGTTGCCGGCCTTCTGCATGAAGCCTGGCCAGTTGGTGCCGAACTGGAAGCTCATCGTGATGCCCGACACCACGCCGATGGCGAAGGTCAACGCGAACACCTTCACCCAGAAATAATAGGCATATTCCCAGTCGCGGTCGCCGCTGAGCGTGAAACGGGTGCGGAAGTACAGCAGCACCCAGCACAAACCGATGGAAATGGTGGGGAACAGGATATGGAAGCTGATGTTGGCGGCGAACTGCAGGCGAGCCAGCAACATGGGATCAAGAGCAGAAAACACGACAATCCTCCTGGTAGGGGATACTGCAATTACACCGCTTTTGGCGATGGTTTACAGTGCGGCAAATCGTCACCCGCCGCATTGAGTTGTATCAACCCCGGCTGCGTTCGAACTCGCGCATGAACTCCGCCAGCTTCCGGCAGCCTTGCAACGGCATCGCGTTGTAGATCGACGCACGGATGCCGCCGACCACCTTGTGGCCTTTCAACGCGTACAGCCCG
>DATJXP010000032.1:0-4530 GCA_035500035.1 Candidatus Acidiferrum sp.
CAACAGTGGTGGCAGCGCCGGGGTGGAGCCCTCGTTGCGGGCCGCGGAATCGAACAGCATCGCGGATCTCCGTCAGGACCTGTCCGCGGGCACTCAGGCCGAAGCCAGTTTGCGCAGCGGCGCGCCGGGGCGGGTTTCGCCGGTTTGCGCGTAGGTGAGGCCGAGGTTGCGCTCAGGCATCAACTGCTTGAGCAGGAAATCGAAGAAACGGGTTTGCAGGCTGATCAAGCGGCCGAGCGCCTGGTTTTCGGCGGCGCACGCGGCGGCGACCTGGCGCAACTGCTGCACGATGCCGGAGAGTCCCGGATCGCCGAGCATGCGTTCCTGCCAGTGCTGGAACGTAAGATTGCCGGTGGAAAGATCGGCCCCCTGCAATTGGCGGAACAGCGTCGTGCGGCGATTGTCGAGCTGGCGCAGCGAGTTGATCAGCGCGTTGCGATGCTCGGCATTGCTGGCGAAGCCGGCGTGATCGTAGTGCTGCAGGCAGTCCTGTTCGCGGCGGATCGAGCCGAGCAGGTCTTCACACAGTGCAAGCTCTTCCGTCAGCAGTCCCGTCAGTTCCGCCTTCAGTTTGGCGTCGATCGAAAGACCAGGCAGGGCAGGCATGATGTGACCTCCTTCTATCTATGGACGTGTCGGTTACCGATCAATTCTTGTAGCTGGATTCGAAGTCGACGAGCTTGTCGGCGATCTTCTGCGGATCCGGCGTCCACGAGCCGTCGGCGATCGCCTTCTTGATCTCGGCGACCTTGTCGTGATCGATGTCCGGCATGGCGCTCAGGTGTTCCTCGATGCGCTTCAGGCGCGAGGCATCGTCGGTCATGCTGACGCGATCGCCCTGCGCGGTTTTGCCGGCGGTTGCCGTCTTGCCGTCCGCGGTAACGGATTTGGCTTGCGGCTTGAGCGTGCCGAGCGAAGGGGTAGCGTTGCTCAGCTTTATTTCATTGGCCATGGTTGTCTCCCGAAAAGGTGAGGTCCTGCATTTGCTTTAACGACAGCCCGCGTCAAAAACTTTAGTACTGCCTGGTTGCATTCAGTTTGCGTGCCAACTTGCATGACGGCGCGCATGATCGCCTACATTCCGACCTTGACGGTGGAGGCATCGACGACGACGGCCTCGACCGTACGCCCGCTGGTGCTGTTGCGCACGCCGATGCGCTGGCCCGCCGCGCCGTTCTGCAACGCGGTACCCAGCATTTTAACGGCATAGCTGCTGCCTTCGGCCGTGATGGTAACCACTTGTCCCTTGTTGACCAGTTGCGGTTCTTCCAGCATCGATTGCGTCAGCAGCGTATTGGCCGGCACCGCGTGGGTCAGCGCCATGTCGATGGCCCTGGCCGGGTCGCTGACGTAATTCAGCGGCAATTCCTGCACGCCGCGGTTGACCAGCACCAGGTCGCGCTTGTCGAGCACGGCGCCTTTCGGCAGCGACGACGCCGTCGTCAGCACGGCGACGCTGGCATGCACCTGTACCGGCACGTACAACGTCCACGCTACCGGGCTGCTGCAGCGGACGCCGACGGTGACCCGGCCCGCACGGACGGTGCCGACCGAGCCGAAGGTTTCGAGCGCATGATCGCAGGCTCGCAGATGCAGGCGATTGTCGAGTGCGGTGGCTTCGACTTGCAGTTCGGTGAATTCGCCGTTCTGCAATTGCGCCAACGCCCAGGATTCGGCCGTGGCCTGAACCTGTTGCAGCGATTGGCTTTCTTCGGTGGCCCGGGCCTGACAGGTCAGCAACAGCACTGCGACTATCGAGAGTCCGGCGATGAGTGTCAAAGCATTGACGCGACTGTGGGCCATGGCGGTTTGTCTCGCTGGTTTAAGCCAAAATACCGGCTGTTGGTGCCGGAAATCTGCCGCAAAACGGCGGTTTCCAGCGTCGCAACAGCGTGGTATTGGCTGTGGTACCGACTGTGGTATCGGTACAGCAAGCGCCATGCCAGGACCCGGTTACCCGGTTCCGGCAAAACAATCCGGTGCCCCGGCCAGCAGTCCTACCGGCCAAGGGACACCAGAGAAGGGGAGCCTCCTGTCAGAGGCATCCCTCGATCAGGACTTGGCCTTGTAGATGCGCAACTGTTCGTTGAACGCGTTGGCGATGTCCTGCATCTTCTTCTGGGCGCGGTCCTGCTCGGCGCTGGCGATGCCGCAAGCCATGTACTTCTGGATGTCGGCCACGTAGGTTTCCACGGCCTTCTTGGCTTTCAGCATGTCGGCACCGGAAGCGGAATCGCCCTTCGGAACATCCGGCTCGTCCGGTTTGGCGCAAGCGGCGAATGCCGTCCCGTGCGCGAGCACGGAAGCGAACAGGGTTACTGCGATCAGTTTGGTTTTCATCGATATCCTCCTGGGGTTGCAAAGTTAACGTCACTACTTCGGGTTCAGTGGTTCCCCTGCCGTAGTCCGCAGGGCCACACAGCGTCATTGCAGCGGTCAGACTGCCCGCAGACGCATGCGGTCCTGCGAATTGGTACCTGCCCCTTTGACGGTGGCGAAGAACTTCATGATCTCGTTGAGCTTGGCGGCCTCGTCGCCCATCGTGCCGATGGCGCTGGTGGCTTTTTCCACCATCGACGCGTTCTGCTGTGTGCCTTCGTCGATGTTGCGGATCGACGCGTTGACCTGCTCGATGCCGTCGGCCTGCTCCTGGCTGGCGGTGGCGATCTCGGAAATGATGGTCGATACGCGTTTGATCGAGCTGACGATGGACGTCAGCGATTCGCCCGACTTGTTGACGAGCTCGGTGCCGCGCGTCACTTGACGATCGCTGTGGTCGATCAATTGCTTGATCTCCTTGGCGGATACCGCGCTGCGGCCGGCCAGTTTGCGTACTTCGTCCGCCACCACCGCGAAACCGCGGCCCTGTTCGCCGGCGCGGGCGGCTTCGACCGCGGCGTTGAGCGCGAGCAGGTTGGTCTGGAACGAGATCTCGTCGATCACGCCGATGATGTTGATGATCTGCTTGCTCGAATTGTTGATGTCGTTCATCGCGGCGATGGCCTGGCCGACGATGTCGCCGCCGGCTTCGGCCTTGGCGCGCGCTTCGTTGGCCAGCTTGTTGGCTTCGACCGTATTGCCGGCGGTGGTGCGGACGATCGCGGTCATTTCTTCGATGGCGGCCGCGGTTTCTTCCAGCGAAGCGGCCTGCTGCTCGGTGCGGCGCGACACTTCGCCGTTGGTTTCGGTGATCTCGTTGGCCACCGCTTCGAGCGAGTGGGCCGAGATCTGGATATCGCCGACCACCGAGGTCAGCTTGTGGATGGTGGAGTTGACGTCGGTCTTCAGCTGGGCGAACACGCCTTCGAAGCTGCCGTCCATCTGGTGGGTGAGGTCGCCCTTGGCGAGGCCGCCCATCACGGCGACGGTTTCCTTGATCACTTTCTCGGCCACGCTGGTCAACTGGTTGACGCCCTGGCTGAGGTCGTGGAAGAAGCCGCGCTTGTTATCGAGATTCAGGCGACGGCTGAGATCGCCGCGCATCGCCGCGCGCACCATGCTCTGCACTTCGTTTTCGACCGCGACTTCGGCGGTGCGGTCCTGCCACTCGGCGACGGTGCCGATGCGGCGGCCTTCGGCGTCGTTCACCGGGCCGACCGTGATGCGGTAGTGGCGCGCGCCGAGCTTGAGATCGCTGGTGTCCGGGCCGTTGAGGCCGCGCAACTGCGCCGACGCCCGCTGCGGATCCGGGTACAGCGCGTCGAGGCCGCGGCCGATCAGCGCGCCGGCGTCGAACGAGGACACCGCACTGCGGATGTCCTGCTGGCCGTCGCGGAACATCGCGGCAGCGGCGTGGTTGTGATAGATGATGGTGAGATCGGCATCGAGCATCAGCACCGGCGAGCTGACGCCGTCGAGCGCCTGCTTGATACGGCCGTTCTCGGTGGCGACGCGGGTCTGTTCCATCGCCATGTTGGCCTGTTCCTGCATCAGGCGGGATTGCTCCTCGGCCATGCGTGCGCTTTCCTCGGCCCGGCGCTGCACTTCTTCCATCTTGCTCTGCAATTCCACTTTCTGGTCGCGCAGTTGTTCCTGCATTTCCGACAGGCCCTGCAACAGCGAGCCGGCTTCGTCACGGCTCTGGATGCTGACCTTGTTGTCGAGTTCGCCCCTGGCGATCGCATGCGACAGCGACACCGCCTGCTGCAGCGGACGGCTGATGATGCGCGACACGCTGAAGAAGGCGAGGTTCACCACCACGGCGACCAGGGCGACGATGGCGAAGAAGATGATCGAAATCTCGTGCTGGCTGGCTTCGGCATCGGCGCGGGTGCCGGCCAGCAGTTTTTCCTTGCTTGCCTTCATCGAGGCCAGCACCGGCGTGAACTGCAGCGCCACGTCGGAGAAGGTCTGGCGCTGCTCGCGCAACTTGACCAGGCTCTCGCCGTAGGATTTCAGCGCACCTATATAGGTGTTGAAGTCGTCGTTGATGAACAAACGGGTGTCGGCGTCGAGGCCGGACTTGCCGAGCAGCGCGGTGAACGCTTTCTTGCCGTCCTGGATCTTGTCCATGATCGACTGCTGCGGATC
>DATJXP010000033.1:0-2210 GCA_035500035.1 Candidatus Acidiferrum sp.
CGCTGGCATCAAGCTCGGGCGAGCCGTTCTTGGCCAACCGCACCGCCGGCGTCAACAGCAACTGCAACGGCAGATCGTTGCGGCGGATTCCCACCTTGATGGCGGTCTCCGGATTGTCGTGCACTACCTTGAGCCATTGGCTCCAATCCTGCACCGGTTGATCGTTGGCGCTGGTGATCAAGTCGCCCACCTGCAAACCGGCAGCGGCGCCGCGCCCTTCGGGCAGCAGCGTGCCGATCACCGACGGAAAGTTCTGCACATTCTGGTGATACGGCACGATGCCCAAGTCGCCGAGCAGATCGGGATCTTCGCTGCCACCAAGCCAATCCTTCAGCGGAATCCGCACGGTATGCTGCAAGTTGGATTCGTGTTTGCCCAAGGTCAGCTCGATCATGCCGCTCTCGCCAAGACGGTCGAGCATGCGCACGCGTACGTCCTGCCAGGTTTGGGTCTTCTTGCCATCGACTTCGACGATTTCATCGCCGGCGGCAACGCCTGCCGCATAGGCCGGTGTCGATTCATTCACTTTGCCTACCACCGGAGCGATACCGCTGACACCGGTCACGAACATCAGCCAGTACAGCGCGATGGCCAGCAGGAAATTCGCCAGCGGTCCGGCTGCGAAGATGAGGGCACGCTGGGATACCGGTTTGCTGTTGAGGGAACCTTCCTGCAGCGGCAGTTCTTCTTCGCCCTGCATGGCCTCCCCCACCATCTTCACGTAGCCGCCGATGGGGAAGATGCTGATGGCGAATTCGGTAGGTGGTGCAGCCGGATGTTTCGGATCGGGTTTGCCGTACCAGCGGAACAAAACCTTGCCCATGCCGATGGAGAAACGTTCAACCTGAACGCCGCATAAACGGGCGGCGCGAAAGTGGCCGTACTCGTGGATGGTGACCAGCACGCCGAGCGTAACCAGCAGGGCCAGCGCGCTGAAAACTATCGAGCCGATCAATTCCATACTTGCATCAACGAAGAGGACTTATATGAACACTTATGCAGACATTCATGCGGACAACTGCCGCATTTTGACAAGCAAATCCGCGGTTAGTGCCCTGGTTTCGGCATCAATTTTCACTACGTCGTCCAACGACGCCGGACTGCGAAAATCGGCCCTTTCCAAGGTCTCGGCAATGATAACAGGTATTTGCGCAAAGCCGAGTTGACCGCCCAGGAAGGCAGCCACTGCCACTTCGTTGGCGGCATTGAACACATTGGGTGCCGCCCCCCTGGCTTCAGCCGCGGCCCTGCCAAGGGCGAGTCCGCGGAAACGCACGAGATCCGGCGCGTGGAACTCCAACCGGCCGAGCTGGACCAGGTCGAGCGTGGCCACGCCGGCATCGATGCGTTGCGGCCACGCCAACGCGTGAGCGATGGGCGTGCGCATATCGGGGTTGCCGAGCTGGGCCAGCACGGAACCGTCGCGGTAATGGACCAGCGAGTGCACGATGCTCTGCGGATGCACTACCACCTCGATACGCGATGGCGCGATCTCGAACAGATAACTGGCTTCGATCAGTTCCAGTCCTTTGTTGACCAGCGTCGCCGAATCCACCGAAATCTTGCGGCCCATGACCCAGTTCGGATGGGCACAGGCCTGCTCCGGCGTAACGTCGGCAAACCGCTCCGCCGCCAGATTGCGAAACGGACCGCCGGAAGCGGTCAACACGATCTTGTCCAGACCATGTTCGTCGGCATGCGTGAACCGCGCCGCGGCGTCCATCGGCAGGCACTGGAACACGGCGTTGTGCTCGCTGTCGATCGGCAGGATCGGTGCACCGCTCTGGCGGGCCGTCTGCAGGAACAATTCACCGGCCATCACCAGCGCTTCCTTGTTGGCCAGCAGGATTTTCTTGCCTGAGCGCGCCGCCGCCAGTGTCGGCAACAACCCGGCACCGCCGACGATGGCGGCCATAACCGTATCCACTTCCGGAGCGGAAGCCGCGGCTGCCAGCGCCGCGGAGCCGTGGCTGACTTCGGTGACGACACCCATGTCGCGCAGTTGCCGCTGCAACTCGCCGGCCGCGCCGGCGTCGGCCACCACTGCGTGTTTCGGTGCAAAAACACGACATTGCTCGGCCAACAAAGCGACGTTGCGATTGGCGGTAAGCGCATGCACGCAGAAGCGTTCTCGATGGGCCGCAATCACCTTCAGCGTGTTGACGCCGATGGAACCGGTGGAGCCGAGGATGGTCAGGCAGCGGCTGGCC
>DATJXP010000034.1:0-5370 GCA_035500035.1 Candidatus Acidiferrum sp.
GGGCAAGACCGCCCTGCTCCACTGCAGCGAAACCCAACCGCTGACCGAACTCGATTGGCGCGAACTCGGCGCCAACGTGCGCAAGCTGGCCACGCAGCTGCGTGCGCTTGGCATCAAGCCAGGCGACCGCGTTGCCGCCTATTTGCCCAACATTCCGGAAGCCGTTACCGCCTTGATCGCTACTGCATCGATCGGCGCGATCTGGTCGTCGTGCTCGCCCGACTTTGGTACGCCGAGCGTGCTCGACCGCCTGTCGCAGATTTCGCCGCGCGTGCTGTTCTGTTGCGACGGTTATCAATACAAAGGCAAACCGTTCAACCGCAAGCAGGAAGTGGAAAACATCATCAAGGCCTTGCCGACGATCGAGAAAGTCATCTACTTGCCCTATCTCGACCGCAGCGACACCAAGCTACCGGTGCCGCATGCAGTGTTGTGGCAGGATTTGATGAGCGGCCCTGCCGTCAGCGCCGCCGATTTCAAATTCGAGCAAGTGCCGTTCGATCATCCGCTGTGGATCCTGTTCTCGTCCGGTACCACCGGCCTGCCGAAAGCCATCGTGCACGGCCATGGCGGCATCCTGATCGAACAGCACAAGCTCAGCGTGCTGCACTACGACCTCAAACCCGACGACCGCATGTTCTTCTTTACTACCACCGGCTGGATGATGTGGAACTTCGTCGTCAGCTCGATGCTGGTCGAAGCGCGTCCGATCCTGTTCGACGGCAACCCGACGTGGCCGGAAATGGACGTGCTGTGGAAAATGACGGACGCAGCCGGTGCCCGCCTGTTCGGGGCCAGTCCGACGCTGCAGCAGATGCAGGAGAACGCTCACATCGTGCCGAAGAACAAGTTCAGGTTCGAAAAGCTCGGCGCCATCATGCTCGCCGGGTCACCGGTTTCGGCCGAGTGCACCAACTGGTTCTATGAGAATGTGAAGAGCGACATGCTGGTCGGCCCCGGCAGCGGCGGCACCGACATCTGCTCCGGTTTTTGCGGGCCGATGCCCGGCATGCCAGTCAAGGCCGGCATCATCCAGATGCCGCATCTTGGCGTCGATTTGCGAGCGTTCGATGACAAGGGCAACACGCTGGTCAATGAAGTCGGCGAATTCGTCGTCACCCAGCCGATGCCGTCGATGCCGCTGTACTTCTGGAATGACCCGGGCAACAAGCGCTACACAGAAACCTATTTCTCCGACTATCCAGGCATCTGGCGCCAGGGCGATTACTTCATGATCAACGACGAAGACGGTTGCTTCGTGCTCGGCCGTTCCGACGCCACGCTGAACCGTTACGGCGTGCGCATCGGCACTGCCGAAATCTACCGCAGCGTCGATGGCATCGCGGAAGTGACCGACTCCATCATCGTCAATCTCGAACTGTCGGGCGGTCGTTTCTTCATGCCGCTGTTCGTCAAGCTGCAACCGGGCGTAACGTTGAACGACGACATCAAGCAGAAGATCAACGCCAAGCTGCGCAAGGACTACAGCCCGCGCCACGTGCCGGACGACATCTTCCAGATCGACGAAGTGCCATACACGCTGACGGGCAAGAAGATGGAAGTACCGGTGCGCAAGATCCTGCTCGGCTTCCCGCTCGAGAAATCCGCCAACAAGGACGCGATGAGCAATCCGCACTCGCTGGATTACTTCACCAAGTTCAAGGAAGCGCAGGCGGCGTATCAACTGTAAGGGCACGCCATGGCGTGCCCCTACGCATCAACCGGATAGCCCTTTTGCCAGTAGCGGCAGGCTGCGGTCCAAGCGATAGTCAATGCCGCTGTGGTCGTCTTTGAACTCCTCGTACACGTGTGCAATGCCGCGCTGCTCTAGTTGCCGATGCAACCGGCGCGCGCCGTACAGCAGGTTGTACTGGTCGAAGGTGCCGCAGTCGAAATAAACCACCTTCAACTTGCGCAAGCCGTGGCCGTATTCCTCGGCCAGCTTCAGCGGATCCCAACGCAGGAAGTTGTGCCAGCGCTCGGCGATCAACTCGCAGGTCTGGGTATCGACCGGCAAGCGGATGCCATAGGGTGCTGACGGATCGGGATCGAAGCTGGCACACATCGCCAGCAGCAACAGCGTGTGCAGATCGCCGCTTTTCTGTTTCGGTTTGCTGAAGAAGTTGTCGAGCCAGGCGCGGATGTTCATGTCGTACGGCGCTAGTGCGCGCAGCACGCCGGCGAATTCGCCGAAGAACATCAGCTCGAAACCCATGTCGCCGCTGTGGCAGGCGGCTGCCGACCAGAACTCGGGATACAGCATCGCATGCACGATGGCGCCATAGCCGCCGGAACTCTTGCCGAACACGCCACGTCTGCCCTCGCCGCCGCAACCGAAGTGCTGTTCGACCAAGGGCACCACTTCCTGCCGCAGCACATCGGCCCACGGCCCGAGTACGCTGTTGTTGATGTACTGGTTGCCACCGAGTTTGGTGAAACAGTCAGGCATCGCGATGACCACCGGCGGCATCGCCTTGCTGCCAATCAACCGATCGAGCCGTTCCGGCAAATTTTCGCCGAACGCCTTCCAGCCGACGTGAGCCGGCCCGCCCGACAGGAACGCCGCCAGATCGACCAGCAACGGCAAGCCGCGCCCGTCATGACCGGCCGGCACGTAAACCGCTACCTGACGCAAGGTCGCATCGCCGAGCAGGTTGTTGCGCAGCAACGCGCTGTCGAGCCACAGCGTTTGTACCGTGCCGTGCGGATGACTTGATCCAGATCGCATGGAGCTACTCGTCTTGGCAAAAGTGGCTGGAGTATTATCCGGGCCAAACGATAACGCCAGCCTTGTGCGAGGAAACATGCAACTCTATCCCCCATCCCACTACGACGATGCCGCCAACGGCTACACGCTGATCAAGACCGTGCCACTGGCTGCGGCGATGGGAGCCGAAATTCGCGGCGTCAACATTCCTGCGATGAGCGATGCCCAGTTCGAGCAGGTCAAGGCGGCGCTGTACCGCTACAAGATGATCTACTTCCGCGACCAGACCCTGACCATCGAAGACCAGGAAAAACTGACACGGCGCTTCGGCGAATTCGGCACCGACGCCTACACCAAGGGCATGCCGGGCCATCCCAACGTGCAGCACCTGCTGAAGGAAGCCTCGACCAAGGTGGACCGCGTGTTCGGCGAAGGCTGGCACACCGATTCGCCGTTCCTTGCCCGGCCACCTGCCGTCAGCCTGCTGTACGGCAAGAACATCCCGCCGTGGGGCGGCGATACCTGGTGGTGCAACAGCGAAGTGGCCTACGACTTTCTCAGCGACGGTATGAAACAACTGCTCGACGGCCTGAAAGTACACATGACGGCGCGCGAAGCGATCCGGCTCACCGTGCGCAAGGACGATACCGGCAAGGAAATCGTCGGCGACATGCAGATGGTGATGAAGGAAGAACAGGAAATGATCAAGGGCAACTTCCATCCGCTGGTGCGCACGCATCCGGCCACCGGCAAGAAGTCGCTCTATGTCGATACCATCTATGCCCAGGGCATCGAAGGACTGAAGGACGAAGAGGCCCGGCCATTGCTCGATTACCTGGCCCGGCACAACTATCGCGAGGAGTTTTCCTGCCGCCTGCGCTGGAGCCCCGGCACGCTGGTGATGTGGGACAACCGCAGTTGCCTGCACAAGGCCTTCAACGACTACGACGGTTACAAGCGCGAGATGTTCCGTACCATCGTCAACGGCGAAGTGCCGCGCTGAATCGTTGTCGGCACAATCTTCTTTTGAAATATTTTCACAGTTGTTCCTGTCTGTGTCGTTGTGCCAGCGATCCGCATTTGCCAGAATGCCGGCGCATCCCGACTACCCCGCAGGGATTACCCGTTGAGCAATACAGCCCGGCCTGTCGTCAAACCTGACCTGATCCACGATCCGGTGGCCACGACGCTGTACCGCACCGCGGTACCGACCACGCTCGGCGCCATCGCCGTCATCGCCTACTATCTCGCCAATACGTTTTTCGTCGGCCTGCTCGGCACCGGCCCGTTGGCTGCCATCGGTTTCACCTTTCCCGCCACCATCCTGTTCACTTATTTCGGCGTCGGTCTTGGCATCGGCACTTCGGCACTGGTCGGCAAGGCCATCGGCTGCAAAGACTCCGAACATGCCTGCGAAATCACTTTCGCCGGTCTGGCGATGGGATTGCTGATCGGCCTGGCGCTCATGGCACCGGCCCTGCTCAGCATCGACTGGATGTTTCCGCTGCTCGGTGCCGGCGAAGAACACCTGCCGATGATCCGTTCCTACATGCACATCTGGTATGTCGGCATGCCGCTGCAACTGATGCAGTTCGCCGGCACCGCGGTGATCCGCGCCACCGGCAATGCCCGGTTGCACGGCAAGATGATGACGATCAGCGCCATCATCAATGCCGTGCTCGATCCGCTGCTGATCTTCGGCATCGGCTCCTGGCACGGCATGGGCATCGCCGGGGCTGCGCTGGCCACCGTCACCGCGTGGGCGTTCACCATCGTCGTCATCGTTTACCAACTTGGCGTCAAGGACGACCTGCTACGGTTCCATCTGCCGCCGCACGACCAGTTGCTGGAGTCCTGGCGCAAGCTGCTGGTCATCACCGCCCCGGCCGCGCTGGCCAACATGATCACGCCGATGGCCAACGCCGTGCTCACCGCTACCATCGCCGGTTATGGCACCGTGGCGGTAGCGGCCTATGGCGTGGCGAGCCGGCTGGAAAACTTCATCCTGATCGTCGTGCTCGGCATGTCGATGAGTGTGCCGCCGTTCATCAGCCAGAATTTCGGCGCCCACCTGTACGATCGCGTGCGGCTGGGATTGCGGTTGTCGCTGCGGTTCGTGCTGTATTGGCAACTATCGTTGTACCTGCTGGTGGCTGCGACGGCACCGTGGATCGCCGCAATCTTCACGCGCGAACAATCGGTGCACGACATCATCGTCATGGTGCTGCGCATCCTGCCCGCTTCGTATGCGTTCCAGGGCATGGTGGTACTGAGCGCGTCGTCGTTCAACGCGTTGCATGCTCCGCGCAACGGTCTCGTCACCAGTTTGCTGCGCTTCTTCGTGTTCTACGTGCCGCTGGCCTTGCTCGGCAACCACATCGACGGCATGCGCGGCTTGTTCATAGGAGCCGCCATCGGCAACCTGCTGGCGGCGGTAGTGGTAACCAAGTGGATCAGTGTCTACACCAAGCGGCTGCTGGCGGCGCAGCCACAACCGGCGTGACAAGGAAAACGACATGAACCGCACTGTCTTCCTGCTTGGGTTGGTACTGTTGGCCGGCAACGCGGCGCAGGCACAACCAATCAACTTTACCCAACAGCAAGTCGAAGCCGGTCAGACCTTGTACAAGGCCGGCTGCCACACCTGTCACGGCTCGACGCTG
>DATJXP010000035.1:0-6786 GCA_035500035.1 Candidatus Acidiferrum sp.
TTGCCGCCGCTTTCGATTACTGCGTACATAACGCGCTCCAATTTGTTCCTGCTTACTTGTTGCTGCTTACTTTTACCCGGATCATTTACCCGGATCATCCGGAGCCTTTCGACTCCTTGATCGGACCCGGTTTGCCGAGCCCCATGCGAAGGGCGGCGATTGTACGGAAATACCCCCTGCCGGCGCAACCTTTGTTTTTGGCGGGACCGGGCCGGTTACTCCCCTTCAACCCGTTGTTTTGACAGGGATCAGCCACCGGGCTTGCGTTGAAATGGCCGGGAGCAGCCAGTACGATGCCCAACCTCGACGTATCCCCCATTCCGCCGGCCCGGGCCGGCCTGTAATCAGTCTCATGGTCAAGCATATCCATGCCATCGTGGCGGATGATTTCGCTGCCCTCAACCGCAAGGTCGTCTCCGAGCTGTACTCGCAGGTGCCGCTGATCGAAAGCATCGGCCACTACCTCATCGAAGCCGGCGGCAAACGCATGCGGCCGACGCTGGTGCTGCTGTGCGCGCGGGCGCTTGGTTATCCAGGCACCCAACACATCGACCTCGCCACGGTGATCGAATTCCTGCACACCGCGACGCTGCTGCACGACGACGTGGTGGACATGTCGGAAATGCGCCGCGGCCGCCCGACCGCCAACGTCAAATGGGACAATCCTTCGAGCGTATTGGTCGGCGATTTCATCTACTCACGCGCGTTCGAACTGCTGGTGAAGATCGGCAGCATGCCCATCATGGACGTGATGGCGTCCACCACCAACCGCATCTCCGAAGGCGAAGTGCTGCAGCTGATCCACAAGAAGAACCCCGACACCACCGAAGCCTCCTATCTGCAGGTGATCCGCCACAAGACGGCGATCCTGTTTGCCGCCGCCTGCAGCACCGCCGCCATCCTCGCCGGCGCCGACCAGACCATACAGCAGCAACTGCACAACTTCGGGCTCGAAGTCGGCATGGCGTTCCAGTTGGTCGATGACGCGCTCGACTACGAAGGCAACGCGGCCGAACTGGGCAAGAACGTCGGCGACGATCTGGCCGAGGGCAAGCCGACGATGCCGCTGATCTACATTCTGCAGCACGGCACGCCGGCCGAACGCAAAGTGGTCATCGACGCCATCAACAGCGGCGGGCTCGATCGTCTGCACGACATCATCGCCATCGTGAAAAAATCCGGCGCGCTGGCTCACACCCGCCAACTGGCCGAACGTCGCATCGAGACCGCGCTGGCCAATCTCGCCGGCCTGGCCGACTCGCCTTATCGGCACGGACTCGAACAAGTGGCCGATGCCGCCATCCACCGCAGCAACTGAATCATGTCGCGCAAATCATTACTGCTGACCGTGGCCGGGATCGTGCTGGCACTGGCGGCGCTGTACGCAGCCGCGTGGTTCAAGGCGCGCTCGCTGGTGGATGAGCAGTTGCAACAACTGGTGGCCAGCGGCAGCTACGAAAAAGCCGACTACGCCAGCCTGTGGCTGTCGCCGCTGAGGACGCTGACGCTGGGCGAACTCGAACTGAAGCAGCCTGATTTCGATCTCGTGGTCGAGCAACTCAGCGTAAGCGACATCGATTTCTTCCATGCCCCGCCGCACCACCTGGCAATCACCGCGCGCGGCTTGCGGTTTCCGCAAGGCTTGCCTGACCTGTCGGCGACCAGTCCGTTGCTGGCGACCCTGCTGCGCAGCGTTTCGCATGACGACACCGTGCTGGCAACCATCGAATACAGTTACGACACCGCCGCCAACGACGCCAATCGCACGCTATATACCATTGCATTATCGCTGCCGAACCTGGCGGAACTGCGCGTCGATGCCGAAGCGCTGCATTGGCTGCACGATGCTTCGCCTGCCAGCCTGATGTCGGCCAACACAGCTACGGGTCAAGTGCAGACTCCCGGCGATGCCGCGGTTCCGCGCGCGACGCTGAGTTTGCACGACAGCGGTGTCGTCAGCATTTTCCTGCAGGCCATGGCCGAAGACAGTCACACGTCCATCGCCGACGCCCGCGCCGTGCTGACCTCGCAGTTACGCAACGCCGACCAACTGCTGCCGGCCAATCTGCGCAATCTGGCGCTCACCGGCGGCGCTGAACTGGCGAAATTTCTTGACGGCAACAAGACGTTGACGCTGACGATCACGCCAGTGCACGACGGCAACATTGCGCTGCTGCAGCAGGAATTGATGGGCGCCGTACTGACCGGCAATTACGATCAGGTCGCGGCGCTGCTGCAGTTGAAGATCGCCACCGACTGAGCCGCGTTTACTGCGCCGGCTCTATCTTCAACAGCGCGCCGTCTTCTTCGTCGGTAAGCGCGTAGATCAGGCCATCCGGGCCCTGCTGCACGTCGCGGATGCGCTGATGCAGGTCTTCCAACAGACTCTCGCGCTTCTGTTCGCCGTGCTCGTTGAACTCGATGCGCTCGATGTGGCCAGTGCCGGGGATCCTGCCCTTCATCATGCCGCCGGCGAACATGTTGTTTTTCCATTTGGGGAATTTGTCGCCGGTGTAGAACATCAAGCCGGTGGTGGCGATCGACGGCACCCAGATTATTTCCGGCAACGTCATGCCCGGCGCCACCGGCGTCGGCGATACCCACGGTCCTTCGTAGTCGCGGCCGAACGACACCACCGGCCAGCCGTAGTTGGCGCCCTTGTGGATGATGTTGACCTCATCGCCACCCTGCGGCCCGTGTTCGCTGGCCCACAGCTCGTGCGTCACCGGGTTCCACGCGATGCCTTCGATGGCGCGATGGCCTATCGACCAGATCTCCGGCTTGTTCCCCGGCTTGCCGACGAAAGGATTGTCAGCCGGAATGCTGCCGTCGTCGTTGAGGCGCAACAGCTTGCTGATGTCGTTGTCCATCAACTGCGGCCGTACGAAGTCGCGGCGGAATGGCGACGAGAAGAACAGCGTGCCGTCCGGCGCGAAGCGGATGCGCGAACCGTGACCGCCGCGCACGTTGGACCAGGCATCGGCGACGAAGAGGTCTTTCACGTCGGTGAGTGCGGTTTCGGCCTCGTTCAACTTGCCGCGACCGAGCGCGGTGGTGGCGTAATACTCATCGGCCTTGGCAGTTGACGGCGACTTGCCGGGCTTCACGTAGGTGAAATACACCAGCCGGTTGTGTGCGAAATCCGGGTGCAGCACGATGTCCATCAGGCCGGCATTGGCGCCCTTGGCAATGACAGGCGTGCCTTCCACCGCGGTGGGATCGAGCTTGCCGCCGCGGATCACGCGCAAGCGGCCCACCGATTCGGCCACCAGCAGATCGCCGTTGGGCAGAAACGCCAGGCCAAACGCCTTGTTGATGCCCTTGGTGACGACCGACACCTTGATCTTGCCGTTGGGCGAATAAGTGTCGAACAGCCACGGACCTGCACCGAGTACGAATTTTTGCGCCTGCCCGAACGCCGGTACCGCAATCAACCACGACGCCAGTACTGCCAAACCCAATCTAGACCACATGCGACACATCCCCCGCGGTTTTCTTGCCCGCAATTTTGCTGAAGGCCTGCGTGATGTCGTGCTTGAGACGGCGCAGGCCGAAATAAAGTCCAAGCACGCTGGTGGCGAGACCGCCGCTCAACAGCAGCAGCACGCCGATGTCCCACAACGGACGTTTGTGATACCAGAACGCGAAATCGAGACTGTGCAGACCGTTGTACAGCCAGCGTTCGAGCCGGCTCCACCTGTGCACGACCGACAACACCGTGCCGCGCAGCGGATCGACATAGACCCAGCTCCGGTTGGCATCGTCGAACTTCACGCGCAGCACCGGTAACGGCAATTGATTGCCGCGCGAGTAGTAGTAATCGTCGTAATCGTCGAGCTGCGCAGTCTCGGTGATGGCGGCGCCTTCGACGCCGGCGCCCAATGCCGCCGCCAGTTGCACAGCATCGAAGTTCTTCTGCGCTTTGCCGGTGGTCGCATCGACCACGATCGCCTGCGCTTGCAACTGGCCGTCGATGTTGTAGGGCTGATGCAAACGATCGCGCTTGCCACCAAGGCCGTCATGCACCGGTGCGAACTCCGCCACCCAGTACGGTGCCGCCAGCACGCGAGTGAATTCGAGCTGCTTGATCGGATACTCGCTCAGCGATTTCCAATCGGCGCTCGCCGGCGCCGGAAATTCCTGCAATCGCAGATCGCCACCAGTCAGCACATCGCGTTTTATCCTGACCCCTTGCGCATTGGTCCACTCCCACGGCTCCATCGACACCAGGCCGCTGAACACCCACGTCAACGTCACCACGCCGAAAATACAGCCAAGGATGTAATGCCAGCGCATCAGGCCGCGATACGGAATCGCCTTGGCCAGCACGAACGGCTTCACCTTGCGGAATTGCGTCACGCCGAGGCACAGACCCAGCAACGCCACCACGCAGCCGATCTCCGACGACCAGACGACGGTATTGGTCCACAGCTTCTGGTTCTCGCGCAGCGTTTCAAAATAGAGCCAGTGCGGAATGGTGCCGAGCCACGCCAACAAACGGCTCGTGCGCGTGGTGTAGGCGCTGACCTTGGCCTGGCTCTGCGAAACGTAGACTTCGGTGTCCAAGGCATCATCGGCCACGTATTTGTACAACGGCAGTTCGCGTCGCACGGTGAAGGTCCATTGATCGACCTGGTTCTCCAGCGTTTGCTGCAGATGGAATCGTTCGGCGGGAATCGCCAGGAACCGGCTGGCCAGCTCGAGACCTTGCTCCGGCGTCAACGTCGGCATCAGCTCGCCGGTATCCGCATAGACGAAGGTGCTGCCGTAACCAGGATCGGCCAATTCGTAAACAGGCCGGTCAAGAATCGTGCGCAACGTTGCCGCCGGCGGTTCATAACCCGCCGCCGTCATTGCCTGTTGCGGCGTGACGGTGACCTTGGCGAAATCGACCGCCTCTTCGCCATCGACCTGCATGTCGGGCGTCACCTTCGGCATGCCGCCGGTATAGATCATGAAAAAGCCCGACACGAACCACATCACGAACAGCAGGCTCAGCGGAATGCCGAGATAGCGATGGGTAAGGATCAGAACGAGTTTGACTGCGCGCATGGGCCGTTTCTGCGACTACAGGACGGCCGGAGTTTACTGCGGGCGCAAACGGCACCGACAGCCGACATCGTGCAAGCATTGAGGTTATTGAACCCGCTTGAGTACGCGGCGGTACCAGACGACGAAGCCGGAGATGAACAGCACCGCCGGCAGCAGGCCCAGCACCATCCACAGGATGTTGGCCCACAGCATGTTGCGGAAGCGGCCGAAGTGGATACGGATCAGGAACAACAGGAAACCGTCGGGACGATCGGCGTCGGTGAGATCGTCATCGAGCCAATCGATCAGATTGTCGAACGGATCCGGCCACGCAAAATAAATGGCGGTAATTCCCCACGCAAACAGCAACAACAACGACCAGAAGCCGAGAAAACTGTGCAGTTGCCACAGCCAGCCGCGCGTGCTGTTGCGACGAATCAGCAAGCCTTCCCACCAGCGTTGGCGGCCTTGCCACCACAACACCAAACCCGTCACCACCATGCCGAGAAACACGATGCCGCCGAAACCGTTGACGGTGCGGCCTTCGCGGCCGAACAGCAATTCGTCATGCAGACTCACCAACCGTTCCATCGCCGCTACCTGCCACGGAAAGGTCGGGCCGAGATCGCGGCCGCTGTATTGATCGAAATAGCGCGTGGTTTCGACGCCGTCGCGTTCGAGCCGCACATAGGTCGCGCGCGGCGGACGATTGGATGGCTTCACTTCGACGACGGTGTAGCCGCTGTAGGCAACGGCGACGCTGGCATCAAGCTCGGCGCCTTTCAGCGGCTGGCCAGTCGCATCCACCACCTGGTTGTGCGTAAACCACAGGCTGAACTGCGGCCGTAGCACGATGGCGCTGCCGGTCACGCTGATCATCAACACATACAGGCCGAACCCGATGCCCAGCCACAGGTGTACCTGGAACAACGCACGCCGGAACCGCAGCGTCTGCGGCGCCTGCACCCAGCGCTGCCAGGCATTCATCGTCCGAAATCCCGCATGCTGAACTCAGGTGACATGGAACGTGCGGCGGCAGAAGCGTAAACCGACGAACACCAACGGCCACATCAACGCGCTGGTGAACGCGCAGACGATGAAGGTCAGGTTGTCGGCCGTGTTCTGGCCGGTCGCGGTCTGCACCCAGAACACGATCAACTGGCCGGTGGCGACCAGCATCATGATGGTGACGCTCTGCTGCAGCGGCGTGAACATGCGCAAGCGTTGATAGAGCGTCAGCGCGATGTAGGCAAACAGCGTGAATACGCCGGCATTGAGGCCGAGCAGCGTTCCCTTCAACACATCGACCAGCAGGCCGACCGACCAGCCAATCACCATGCCGACGCGATGCGGCAATGCCATGACCCAGTAGATGAGTACCAACGACACCCAATCCGGCCGCCACAGTTCCAGCCACTGCGGAATCGGCACGATGGCGAGCACGCTGGCGAAGATCAGCGACAGCACGATCACCCAGCTGTTGGTAGGCCTGCCGCCGTCAACCATTACTGGTGTCCCTCGACGCCATGCGGCACGGCGCTGTCATCGCCGTCTTCGCCGCTGCCGGCCTTGGCTGGCTGACTCGTCGCCGCTGGACTGGCGGTAGCAGCAGCCGGCACGCTGCCAGTATCCGTCGCTACGGGTGCAGCCCGGCGCGGCTGCCGTTTTTCCGGCGAGGTGTACAGCAGCAATACGTTGCGGCTGCGATCGAGTTGCGCGGTCGGCGTGACGCGAATATCGGCGAACGGTTGACCG
>DATJXP010000036.1:0-9259 GCA_035500035.1 Candidatus Acidiferrum sp.
CCTGCCGATGGACCAGGCCATGCTGGCCGGGCTGATCCACGACATCGGCGTGCTGCCCATCATTGCCCTCGCCGAAGATTACCCGCAGTTGCTGGTGGAAAAATCCCAACTCGAGCACATGCTGCATTCGGCGCACATCGAAATCGGCACCGCCATCCTCAAACACTGGAACTTCGGCGATGACCTGATCGCCGTGATGGCACACCACGAAAATCTGCAATACGACCATGAAGGCCCGCCCAACCTGGTGGACCTCATCATCGTCAGCAACCTGCTCAGCGAGCACAAGGCTGCCGATCTGGCTCAGCTCAAGAATCTCAAAGCCATTCCCGCCTTCAGCAAATTCGGCATCACGGCGCACCCGGATGCCCTGGCCAAGAGTGCATGACCATGTCTCTCATCGATCCCGCCTCGCTCGTTCCTGCCGCCGTCAAAACCGTCCTGCTGTGGGTGTGTGCCTTTGCCGCCAGCCTGCTGCTGATCGCTTCGCTGCATGCGCAGCCAGTGATTCCGCCGCCGGTAACGCTGGCAAAAACGCCGGCGGAAGCGTCCAACCTGATCCTGGCGCTGGTGGCCGACGCCAACGCCGCCACCTCGCGCGGCCAATACAACCTGGCCGCCGCGCGTTTGACCGACGCCTACAACCTGCTCGACCTCGCCAACGACGACAAGCTCGAACGCAATGTGCTGAACTCGCTGGCCACGCTGTACTACGACAACGATCAATTGATGCTGGCAGGCCAGTACTACCGCAAGCTGCTCGCTCTCGATCAGAAGAGCGGCGACGAAGCCGCGCTGTCGGTGTCGTATTTCAATCTCGGCCACGTTGCCGCCTCGTTGCAGCAGTACGACGAAGCCGACAACCTGCTGCAACAGGCGCTGGACCTGAGCCGCAAGCTCGGCGACGCCAGCGGCGAGGCCTATGCCACCAAGGCACTGGGCGTGAATGCCCAGGCCGCCGGCCAGTTGCCGCGCGCCGAAAGCCTGCTGGTGAAAGCCAAGGAACAATTCGCCGCGCTGAAAGACGACAAGCAGCGCGCCGCCGTGCTGCGCAATCTCGGCGACCTGGCGTTGCAGATGCACCAACCGCGTCAGGCCATCGGCTACTATCAGGATGCAGTGCCCATTCTGATCGACGGTGGTCTCGCCAGCGCGTTGACCCGCACCTACCGCGGCCTTGGCCTCGCGTACGAAGAGCTGCGCGATTTCGAATCGGCGCTGAAGATGCAGCGCACCTATGCCGCGTTGCTGCAATCCGAACTCGAACAGCGCGGCAACGAAAACGCCCAGCGCCTGCGCGAAGAACTCGACGTACGTCACTACATCGACAACAACAACAAGCTGGAAACGCTGACCAACAACCAGCAAACCCGGCTGGAACAGCAACAGAAGCTGATGCAGCTGGAGCTATTGGTCAGCGTACTGGCCGTTGCCGTCGTCGGCCTGCTCGGCTACCTGCTGTGGCGCCGCAACCAGATGACGAAGCTGCTGCACAACCTCGCCAACACCGACGAACTCACCGGCATCAACAACCGCCGTGCCGTCATCGAAGCCGGCCGCCAGGAATGGCAGCGCGCCAAACGCTACTCGCAGGCGTCGAGCGTGCTGGTGTTCGACGTCGATCACTTCAAGTCGATCAACGACACCTGGGGCCATGCCAAGGGCGACGAAGTGTTGAAAGCCATCACCGCCACTGTCAGCGACATGATGCGTCAGACCGACTCGTTAGGACGGATTGGCGGTGAAGAATTCCTGTTGATCACCGGTAACACCGATCTGCTGCAGGCGCAGTCGCTGGCCGAACGCATACGGCTGCGCGTTGCCGGGCTCGGCTTCAACGGCATGGACGACCGCAAGGTCACCATCAGCATAGGCCTCGCCGGTTACCAGCCCAATCTTACGTTCGAGCAAACCGTACAACTGGCGGACCGCGCGCTGTACCACGCCAAGCAGAGCGGCCGTAACCGCTGCTCGGTGTATCACTCAGGCTTGGGCCAGGTGCCGGTCAAGACTGCGGAACCGCCGCAGTTGAAACTGGTGGAGCCGGGATCGGCGGCCGGTTGAGCGGAACAGCTGCGTCCGCTATTTCTTAGCGTCCGGCTTTTTCTCTTCCAGTGCCGGCAACGGCCCCGGCCGCGTGATGTCGGCGAATGCCACGCGTTCCTTGAACTTCCACTGGCCTTTTTCGCGCACGAACGTGTCCTGGTAATGACCGATGTACATGATGGTCGGGCCTTGCACCTTGTCCGTCATCACGAATGCCCACTTGCTGAGCGCGGTGCCGGTGTCGCCTTTCACTTCGATGATGTCGTTGCCGAGCAAGTGCAGATTGGACTGGCCGCTGCCGTTGGCGCCGACATTGGTGCCGCCGATGGTATCGATCATCATCTTCTTGATCGCCGCACGGCCCTTGGCGACGCCCATGCCGCCGTTCCAGGTGCCGCCGTTTTCGGCGAACAGCGCGGCAAAGCTGTCCCAGTCGCGCGCATCGAGATAGCGGCCGTAGTCGAACAGCAGCGTGCGGATCGATTCCTTGTCTTCGAGCGCTTGCAATCGCGCCATCACGTTGGCATCAGCGGCCTGCGTGTTCACAATAGCGGCGTTCAATGTTACAAACAGGATCAGATTGCACAGGGGTTTCATACCTTCAACTCCTTGACCGGATAACGTTGCAGTCACACATCAACAACAACAGGGAAGCGTACATGATTGCATTTTATTCCAGCATTGCCTCCATTTTGTCACTCACTCGCCGCGCTGCCGTTGCCGGCATCGTGACGACCGCTCTACTGACACCGGCCATGGCACAAACACCGTCGCCCGCATCCAAGACCGCGACGGTGATGGACTATGTGACTTATTCCAACCTGCGCATCGCGCGCATTTCGCCCGATGGCAAATTCCTGGCGCTGGTCGTGCCACGCGACGACAAGGAGAGCTTGATGATCGTCGATGCGGCCACCATGGAAAGCAAAGCCGGATTCGACACACGCGTCAACAACAAGATCAACAACCTGTACTGGGCGAATGAAGAGCGCATCGTATTCGACACCGTCTACAACGCCAGCGACTGGGACCAGTTGTACACCGACGGCGAGATCTACGCGATCAACGTGGACAACACCAAAAAATTCGTCATTGCCAGGCCGCGATCCGGCGAGCCCTATCTTTATTCGATCGCCGATACGCTGGACGACGATCACGATCACATCCTGCTGAAGCGCTGGGACCTCGGCAACAAGTCGCAGGTCAGATCCAGGCCATCGATATTGAAGGTCGACATCTACAAGGAGCCCAAGGACCTGATCTCCGACCGGTTGACGCCGGGCAATGCCGGCGAAGAATCGTTCGGCCCATTTTCATGGGGAGACATCTATACCGACAACAACGGCAACATCCGACTAGCTACAGCGACCAGCGAAGAAGGCAAATTACAGGTCAAGATCAGGCAGAACGACCAATGGCAGGAAATCAGCAACTTCCTCGACACCGACAAGGACATTGGTGCCAACCTGGGCCAGCCGCTTGGCTTCAACCGCAACAACGATGGCATCTACTTCCTGTCGGTATCGCCGCAAGGGACCGTCGGCGTCTCGCTGTTTGACATCGCCAGTCGTGAGATCAAGTTGCTTTACGCCGACGACAAGTACGATGTCAGCCCACGCAACCTGGTCCGTTCGACCGATGGCAAGGATCTGATCGGCGTCACCATCATGGGCGAACGGCCAGAGCGGCATTATTTCGCCGACAACGCCGATGTAGCTCTGCAAAAAAGCCTCGACAAGGCGCTGCCCGGTTATTACATCGACTTCATCAATTTCACCCAGGACGGCCGCAAGGGCTTGGCGTTGGTAAGCAGCCCCACGGTGCCGCCGGCATTATTCCTGCTGAATCGCGACACCGGATCGTTCAAGCCGCTGTTTTCTTCGCGCCCCAAACTGCAGGGAACGCCGATGACCAAGGCCGAGCAGTTGACGATAGACACCCGCGACGGCACCAAGGTTGACGCGTATCTGACCAAGGCTGCTGGCGTGCAGGGACCGGCACCGCTGGTCGTGCTGATCCATGGCGGTCCACACGGCATAAGAGACGAAGCGGATTTCGACCCCGAGGTGAAGTTGTTGGCCTCGCGCGGATACTCGGTGTTGCAAGTCAACTATCGCGGCTCGGGCGGATATGGCGTCAGCTTCCAGAAAGCCGGCTATCGACATTGGGGCACCACGATGATCGACGACATCATCGACGCTACCCGTTATGTGGCTGACAAGGGGCTCGTCAAAGCCGACCAGATTTGCGCGATGGGTGCCAGCTATGGCGGCTACGCGGCAATGATGGCGATAGCCCGCTATCCCGACCAGTTCAAATGCGGCATCGGCATTTCCGGTGTTTACGACCTCAATCTGATGCGCAAGAGCGACGTGCCGTTTTTTCCAGGCGGCAAGGATTATCTGGAGCGGGTCATCGGCTCCGACGAGAAAGACCTCGACACCAACTCACCGGTCAAACTGGCCAGCGCCATCAAAGTGCCTGTGTTCCTGGCTCACGGCGGCGAGGACAAGCGGGCGCCGGTGCAGAACGCGGAAGCATTCAAGAAAGCGCTGGATGCAGCGCACGTAAAGTATGAATGGCTTTATGTGCCTTCCGGCGGCCACGGATTTACGCTGCCGGCAAACCGCGAAAAGCTGTACACCGACGTGCTGACTTTCCTCGGCAAGAACCTGCACTGATCTCCCACAAGAAAAACTGGCGAAGACGCAGAACTCCGCTATGTTGAAGTTGCCGCCCAATGGATGGACGGCAACTTCGACTATAAAGGAGATCGACATGAGAGTACTGAACGCAATGGAAGTGGGAATGGTCAGTGGCGGGGCCGGGGAGGAGAACATGTGTGTGAATCCGACCTATGCGTCCACCATCAAAGACTTTGGCACCCAAGTCACTGTCGAAATCGGCAATTTCTTTGCCGGCCTGAACCAGCTTGGCAGTCAGCTCGGCGCCTGGCTCTACAACTACTTCAACTGCTGAAAAAGTGGCCCTCGCATAGAGGGCCATTCACTCTATGGACGGCAAATCTAATTTTATTGGTTGGTTAAAGAAGCTCGAGTTTTACCGGTTTTGTCTCTTTTCTTCTTTGACAACCTTTCTTGTTTCGATAGTGGTGGGAGCCTCTTACAGCTATTACATCGATGGAGTGAATCTTTTCAGTAGCGCCATCATCTTCGATATACCAAAGAAACCTATATATACACTCCTTGAAGTCTCTGTCATCGCCCCTTTGATTGAAACCTTGTTCAACCAGTTACTGGTTATAACGATTCTGCAAAAAATAAAACTTCCACTGACCTGGATAATTATTCTTTCTACTGTATCTTTCTCTTCCATACATTTGCGTAACAGCCTGCTTTCTGCGATCAACACAATTTTTTTAGGTTTCGTTCTCAACTATGCCTACCTTCACTGGCTTTGGCGCACACAATCAAGAAAACGGGCCTTTGAAGGCGCCATGGCAATTCATGCTCTGCACAACTTCTTTTGTTACGGCTTGATGTTTTTTCGTCCGGGCTGAATTCGCTCCACCCAAAGAAAAAGGGGCATCCCGCCCCTTTTTCTTTCTCCTGCTTGCTCCCCGCTCCTTGCGAAGTCATGCACCTCTGAGCGCTACTACCACCGGCAAGCGCGCGGCGCGTATCGCCGGCAGCAGGCCTCCTATCAAACCGAGTATCAGCGCCCATTCGATGCCCTGCAGTACCACGGCCAGATTGACGTGCAGGTCGAACACCACCTGCGCCAGCCCGCTGTTGCCGGCCACGGTGCTGATGCTGTTGCCGTTGAAGAGCAGCCAGGCCAGCGCCGAGCCGACCAATGCACCAGCCAGTGCCAGCAACATCGCTTCGACGAACACCGACACCACGACGCCACTGGCGCCGAAGCCGATCGCGCGCAGCGTAGCGATTTCGCCGGTGCGTGCGCTTACCGCGGTGTACATCGCATTGATCGAACCGAAGATCGCGCCCACGGCCATGATGCCGCCCACCGCCTTGCCGACGATGGCGAGAAAGGTACTGAAGCCGGACGACTGGCTGTTGTAGAACTCTTTCTCGGTATGCAGGTCGACGGTCAGTGTGGGATCCGCATCAAGCGCCTGCTTCAGCGTATTGAAACCTGCCTCGTTGCCCACCCACACCGTCACGGTGTTGAAGCTGTTGCGATGGAACGCGGCCAGCACCGATTCCGCATCGCTCCAGATTTCCGATTCGTGCAGGTTGCCGCCGCTCTTGAAGTTACCAACCACTTCCCACTCGATGCCGTTGGCGACGATCTTGTCGCCGACATCGAGATGGGCATAACTGCGTGTGACCGCTTCGCCGACGATGACCTGGCGCAGCCCGGGCGTGAACATGCGACCCGCCGTCAGCGTGATTTCCGGCCGCACCGCGATGCCATCCGGCGTCACACCGCGCAACGTGACGCTGCCTGGCGTCGGTTCGTTGATATGAGGCAGCCACAGCGAAGCGATGGCGTCGGACGTGGCCAGCAGCTTGCCGTCGGTGCCGCGCATGATGCCCGGCTTGTCGAGTACAGTCAGCACCGCATCGCGCGGGATATTGCTGCCGGCCGCCGAGGTGGCGCCTTTGTTGACGACGACGGCGCGCTCGTCGCGGCCCACCGAACTGATGGTCTGCCGGACTCCGTTCGACAGCGCCAGCATGGACACCAGCACGGCAACGACACCGGCGGTGCCGGCGACGATCACCAGCGTCGAGCCCAGGCGCTCCTTGATGGTGCTCAGGCTCATCATGGTGATGGCGAAAATTTGCGTCAAATAGTTCATAAATTCTCCTTGTGTCCTCAACGATTGGCCAGGCCATCGACGATGTTCAAGCGCATCGCGCGCAGCGCCGGCGGCAAACCGCTGACCAGCGCCAGCGCCAATGCCACCAGTGTGCCGATTTCGTACACCGACAGCGGAATGCGCAGGCCCTGCAATCCGACTTGCGGACCTGCCGCCTGCATCAGCTTCGGAAACACGACCGACGAAATGCCCAGGCCGATGCCACCGGCCACACCGCACAGCAGCACCACTTCCACCAGCACCATGGTCAGCAAGGCACGATCGGAAAAGCCGATGGTTTTCAGCGCCGCCAGTTCCGGAATGCGTTCGCGCACCGACAACGTCATCGTGTTGGCAGTGAGGAACAGCAATGTGAACAGTACCGCTCCGACCACGCCATTGAGCAGGTAGGCGATGTTGCCGAGCTGGGCCAGCAGCGTGCGCACGAAATCCTCTTCGCTCATGGTAATGGTCTGGAACGGCGAGTTGGTGAACAACTCATCCATGGCCGTGGCCACCTTCTGATACTCGTTCTTGTCGTTCACCCGCGTGATGTACTGAAACACGAAATCCTTGCCTTGGCCGGCCGGACGCGAATCGTTGATGAAATCGTAGTGGCCTATGACGTTGGTCGCCCATTGCGGCAAACGCGGAATGGTGTAGATGCCGACCACTTCGAAATTCCAGTTGGTGGTGCCATCCTTGTTCTGCACCGTGGTTTGCAACGGCAGGCGATCGCCCACATGCAGGTTGAACTGTTTGGCGATTTCGGAACCGATCACGACGCCGTCCCGGGTGCGGTCCAATGCCGCCAATTGCTCTGCCGGCAGTTCGAACATGTTGTAGATGACACCGAACCAGGCATCGACATCGACACCCAGCACCTGCACGCCATTGCCGGACTGCTGGAAGTTGCCATTGATTGCCGTCAACGGCGTTACCGACTTGACGCCAGGCACCGTGCGCATCTGCTGCAAGTGCGCCAGTGGCATTGCACTGTTGTTGATGCGGCCGGCAGTGCGCAACCGTTCGGTATTGAGGATGTTGAACAGTCCGTCGATGCCGAGGTTGACGCCCTGCAGCATGCCGAACAGGAAAAACGCCACCACCACCGAGATCAGCGTGAACCAGGTGCGCAGCTTGCGGCGCCACAGCGCCGCCCAGATGAGCGGAAAGTATTTCATGCGGCCACCCCGACCTTGCTGCCGCTCACACCGCTTTCGATCAGGCGGCCTTTGTCCATGTGCAACTGGCGCGAGGCGTAATCGGCGGCTTTCTGGTCGTGAGTCACCATGATGATGGTCTTGCCGTGCTCGCGATTGAGTATCTGCAACAGACCAAGAATGTCGTCGGCCGATTGACGATCGAGGTCACCGGTCGGCTCGTCGCACACCAGCAGCGTCGGGTCGGCGATCAGCGCGCGGGCAATGCCGATGCGCTGCTGCTGGCCGCCGGACAGTTCGCTCGGCTTGTGTTTGGCGCGATCAGACAAACCGACCAGCTCCAGCGCCGCCGCCACGTTGATCGCACGCTGGCTGGCGCTGAGATTGGTCAGCAGCAGCGGCAGCTCGACGTTGCGCGCGGCGGTGAGTGACGGGATCAGGTTGTAGAACTGGAACACGAAGCCGATGTGGCGCGCGCGCCAGGCCGTCAGCTTGCCACCACGCAGTTGATCGATACGTACGCCGGCGATGGTGATCTCGCCGGCGTTGGCGGTGTCGAGGCCGGCGATCAGGTTCAGCAGCGTGGTCTTGCCGGAACCCGACGGGCCCATCAGCGCGAGAAATTCGCCTTCGGCAATGGCGAGATCGAGTTTCTGCAGCACCGGCACCTGGGTCTTGCCGCGCGTGTAATGTTTTTCCACTCCTTTCAGTTCGACGATCGTTTTCATGGGTTGCTCCTTGTAGTAGTTGTTCAGTTGCGAGTAATTCAGCGGGTCTGGGTGGATTCGGTGGTGGCGGCTTTGCGCAGGAACGACACGCGCGAGCCCATGTCGGGCAGGATGCGCGGATCGCGCTGGTCGAGAGCTATGCGCACCTTGACGGTGGCCTTGGCACGATCGGCGGTCGGGATCACGGTGATGACGTGGCCGGGGATGTCCCACTCCGGATACGCGTTCAACTTGACGGTGACCGGCTGCGCTTCGCTGATGCGGTTGATGAAGTTCTCGCTGACATCGACTTCCACTTCCAGCGAGGCCATGTCGACGATGGTGCCGATGCCGGTGCGGGTGTAGCCGCCGCCGGCCGAGTTCGGCGATACCATCTCGCCCGGTTGCGCCGCCTTGACCGTGACGATGCCGCTGAATGGCGCGCGCACCTTGGTGTCGTCGAGATTGCGCTGGGCGATCGCCAGCGACGCTTCGGCGACGCTGACGCTCTTGCTGGCGACGTCGAGCGCGGTTTGTGCCGCTTCATAGCGTGCCTT
>DATJXP010000037.1:0-6596 GCA_035500035.1 Candidatus Acidiferrum sp.
AATCCGAGCACCGCCGCCACTGCCACACCCGCGCCCGCCGCCCTGGGCGAGGTGTACATCACCAACTTCGTGATGCAGTAACGCTGACCCGCACAGTTCATCGAGGAGATCGTCATGACAGTCGAAACCACCACTGCCGACAACCAGAACAGCGACAGTTATTTCAGCAGCATCACCCACAGCGAGGTGAACCTGGAGACCTTGCTGAAGGTGCCGGTGTCGCTGTCGATCGAAGTGGGTCGCACCAAGATGTCGATCAACGATCTGTTGGCGACGCGCGAAGGGACCGTGATCGAGTTGGATCGCTTGATGGACGAGCCGCTCGACATTCTCGTCAACGGGTCGTTGATCGCGCACGGCGTCGTGGTGCTGGCGAATGAGCGCTTCGGTATCCAGATTACCGATATCGTCAGTCGCCAGGATCGGGTGTTGAGTATTTAGAGTTGGTCGGAGTCACTTGGTAATTAGCAGTACGCCAATCGCTTGCACTCCCCGATCACGCATCCGTCGCTCCCGCTCCTCCTTGGCGTGATCGGCTCGCCGCGATCGGCCTCGAGCCTCAGTGCAAGCGACTCCGACTTAGAGCCCATTTACTGCTCAAAGACCTGAAAGCCAATCGTGGCGAGCCGGTGCTGCGGGCGACCGAGCAGAGCGAGGAAGCTGCAGCAGCCGGGGAGCGCAAGCGATTGGCCCGCGCTGCTCTTGAAGGAAATGGGCTCGATTCAGACTAGTGCCGACGCTGCTGCGCGACGGTACGGCGGTGTTGGCGGAAGATGAATTTCTCGAGCAGATCCTGCACCGCCTGTCCCGTGCCGGTGAAGGCAAACAGGCGCCACTCTTCACCGCTCACCGTTTCCTGGCCATTGGCCTGCGCGAACAGCACCAGCGGTTTTGGTACCGAGGCATCGAGATAGAGTGAACATTTGGCGAAGCCGCCGTCGACGATTTCGGGATGGCGTCCGTCGGGCAGGCTCAGTTGTTCGCCGGAGAAACGCACGGCGCTTGGTTGCGGCAGCAGGTTGTGCTGCATCAGCAGCATGCCGAGCAGGTCCATCACCAGCCGCAGCTTGATGTCTTGCCGTTTGATTTCCTGCAGCAGTTCGTCGTACTCGCCGCCCTGCTCGTGCTTGTCGTCCATCATCAGCACGTTGGTGAGCAGCAATTCGTTGGATTCGTTGACGAGCGTCAGCTGCGACGGCGGCGGCAATGCGGCAACGGGTTCCAGCAGCAGCGGCAGGCTGCCTTCATAGACCATGCCGGAACCGGCCGCCAGCGTCATGGCAGGTCGTCTTCGTAGAGCTCGATCAGCACGCGGTTGCGCGCCAGCGTATTGTGCTCGACCACCAGTTTGCCGCGGGCGAGTTTCACCAGCGCCACGATCTGGTCGTTGAGATACAACAGCGTGGCCAGCGCCTCGGCCACCACCAGCGACGGCGCCTGTTGCTGCATTTCGTAGCAGGCATCGAGTTCCTGCTTGCGCATGGCTTCGAGTTCTTCTACCGCGGGCCAGTCGCCGGCTTGCGCGTATTCGAGCATTTTCTCGGTGATCTGCAGCAGGCGCGCCAGTTGCACGCGCTGGCGGCGACGGTGGATTTCCTGCGTGGCGGCCAGATCGGGCTGGCCGGTATTGGGGACCAGGTACATGTCACATCCTCCTGCTGGCAACGGGCATGTTGTCCCAGCCGGTCTTGATTTCGTACAACAGCTCGCCCACCTCGGTCATGATGTCCTGATCGGATTTGCGATTGGCTTCCGCCAGCCGGCGCTCCATGTAGCTGTAGAGCTCTTCGAGATTGCTGGCAATTTCGCCGCCGACTTTCAGGTCGAGCGAGGAGCGCAGGCCATCGACGATGTTGATGGCGGAGCTGATGCACATGCCGCGCTGGGCAATGTCGCCGCGATTGGCGGCGCCCTTGGCCAGCGCGATTTTCTTCAACGCACCGTCGAGCAGCATGCTGATCAGCATGTGCGGCGAAGCGGTGGCGATCCTGCTTTCGAGATCGACGTTCTGATACTGGTTGAGCGCGGAAAGTCTGTACATTGTTTCATTCCCTCACGGAACTACTTCTGCACGACGCCTGGCAGGCTTGCCAACTGCTGCGTCAGGAAGGAGCCCGTCGAATTCAGTTGCGAGATCAACGTGTCCAGATCGGTAAACTGCTTCTGGTATCTAGCAGTAACGTCAGCCCAGCGAGTTTCTAAACTGGCTTTTTTGTTGTTGATGTCGGTCATGTCCTGGTTGTAGGTGTCGATACGCGCCTGCAAGCCGCCGGTGGTGGCCAGCACGTTGTTGAACAGCAGGTTCATCTGGTTGGTGACGCCGCGCGTGAAATTGACGGTGCCGCGGCTGCCGGTGGTGGTGCCGCCTATCGTCAGTTTCAGGCCCTGGGCGGCGATGCTGCTGTCCGCCGTCAGCACGTTGCCGAAGCCGCTGGCGGCCACGCCGCCGATGGTGCCGGCCACGTTGAGCCCGGCATTGCCGTTCTGCACGCCGAAGCCGAGCGTCGCCGCGGTGTTGGCGCCCACTGCCGTCATGTTGATGGTGGAAGTGGAACCCACGCTGTTCGACGTGATCTTGAATGCATTGTTGGTGGAGTCGTAGCTCACATTGACGCTGACGCCGGCGTTGACCAGCGGCGTAGCGCCGTTGATGCGGGCCTGGATTTCCTGCGCCAGCGCGCTGCCGCTCTGGTACTGGCCGGTGGTCAGCGTGAGCGCGCCGCTCGAGACGCCATCGACTTCGACCGTGAAGCCGTTGTTGCTCGAATCGAGCGTGACGTAATTGCCCGGCGTAAAGCTCGGCAACGTGCCGGCGCCGGTCAGCGAGCCCGACGTCGCCAACTGGCTTACCGTCACCGCGTAGCTGCCGACCGCGGTACTGTCGCTGGAATCGCTGTAGCTGATGTTGGGGTCGGTGGCGGATGCCTGCGCGCTGAACAACGGCAGCAACTGTTCGGGCGAGTTGTTCAGCAGGTTGGTGAACTTGGTGGTGTCGAGCGTCAGCGTGCCGTCGCTGCCGGTGGTGACGCCGATCGACACCAGCGAATTGGTATCGCCGGTCAGGCCGGAAACCGCGTTGTACAGGATGCTGCTGGCCTGATCCATTACCGAGCGCACGGTGAAATCGCCCAGCAGCGGACCGGCTTGTTTGTTGGTGGCGTCGTAGCCGGCGAGACTGTTCAGCGTCTTGGTCAGCGTGTTGTAACCGGCAATGAAACTCTGCATCGCCGACAGCGCCTTGCTGTTGTCCTTGGTGACGCTGACGGTTTGCGGCGACGTGGTGACGCCCGACAGCGTCAGGTCGAGGCCGCTGATCGCGTTGCTGATGGTGTTGCTGGCGTTGGTCAGCGCCAAACCGTTGATCTTGAAATTGGAATCCTGGGCCGCCGACGTTTGTGCCATGTTGGCGGCACTGGCGCTGAACGCGAAGTTCGACAGCCCGGCATTGGCGCCGGTGTCGGTGTTGTTGCCGTCGCTGTCGTTGGCGGTGACTTCGAGACTGTTCTTGGCGCCGGTGCTGTTGCTGGTCAACAGCAGCTTGTAACCGTCGCCGGCCTGCACGATCGAAGCCGTCACGCCGAAGTTGGCCTTGTTGATCGCCGTCATGATGCCGGTCAGCGAGTTGTTGGTGCTGTCTATCGTCAGCGTGGTGACCTTGCTGTCGGGATTGAGCGTGAACCCGTTGTAGGTATTGCTGGTGGTGTTGTAGTTGGTGGTGCCGAAACGGAACGTCAGCGTACCGGTGCCGACGGCGCTGGTGGTGTCGGCAAAACTCATGCTGGCCAGCGAATGCGAAGTCGCCAGCTGGCTGACTTCGACGTTGTAGGTATTCGGAATCGCTTCCGGCCTGACGACGGCCGATACCTGCGAGCTGTTGCTGCTGGACGCCGTCTTGTTGTCGAAACTGGTGATTGCGTTGAGATCGGAAAACGAAGACTGGAAACTCGAGAACACGCTCTTCAGCGTGCCGAGCGCGCTCAGCTTGGCCTGGGTGTCGGAAGTTTCGCGGGCGATTTCGGTGTCGGAAGTGGACCGCTCCGCCGTCACCAACTGGGTTACCAATGTGTTGACGTCGAGCCCCGATCCGATACCGGTTGCGGTTATTGTCGCCATTTTCGCCTCGTGTTTGATCTTGCCCCGTCGCGACGTGCAACGGAACCTCATCGAAAATTAGCAAGTTACGTACCAGGAGCTGCCGACTCAGGCATCTCCCCGGAACAGCAACCCTTTGGCGGAACGATCGCGGATTTCGGCCAGATTGTGCGCAAGTTTCAGCATGTCTTCCGACGGAATCTGCCGGATGACCTCGCCGGTGCTTTGATCCACCACGGTTACCACGGTTTTGCCGAGGGTTTCGTCGATGGAAAAGTTCAGCTCGCGCGTAATGTTCTGGACGTAGCCGGAAACGCTCTTGACTGCCGTATTCAGTTCCTTCTTGCGGGCGTCGACCATTTGATCGTAGGTAAGCGCGGCCGGCGGATTGTTGCCGCTATCGGCCAATGCTTGCCCGTCAGTCACCTGCCGTGTTGCCGCCTTGTCCGGCTGGCTCACCTGCGGCAGAACGGTCGTACCCGTCAAATTCACTTTGCTAGGGATAGTCATGACCCTTCACCGTAATTTGAAGCAAGTGCAGCCCCAGAAGGGGCCGCACTGTCCTGCTTGTCACTTGACTTGCGTATTACTTGAGGAGCGACAACACACTCTGCGGCAGCTGGTTGGCTTGCGCCAGCATCGCGGTACCTGCCTGTTGCAGAATCTGCGTCTTGGTCAGGTTGGCGGTTTCCGATGCAAAGTCAGCGTCCTGGATGCGTGAACGTGCAGCCGACAAGCTCTCGGACGACGTCTGCAAGCTGGTCACCACCGATTCAAAACGGTTCTGGATCGCACCCAGCGTCGCGCGTGAACCGTTGACCGTGTTCAACGCCGCGTCAACCGCCGTGATCATCGCGTTGGCGCCTGCTACCGTGCTGACGTCCAGCGTGTTGCCGGTCTCGCTCACCGTGCCCGCGGTCAGGCCGGCATAGGCGGCATGGTTGCCACCGATGACGATATCCTTGCCCGCGCTGCTCAGCGTGATCGTGCCGTGGTTGGTGCCGGTGCCGCTGGCAACCCCGCCAGAGCCCGAACCGGTGTGAGCGGCCGAGATCACGACGTTATTGCCCTGCGCATCGGTAAACGTGGCGTCGCCGTTGGCGAACGAACCGGAGGCCGTGATGCCGGCCGCGGTCAAGGCGCTCTGCACGCCGCTCTGCGCCAGCGCGGTATCCATCTGCGCGCCGGTGATGCTGGAGCCGGTGGCGGTGGCCTGGATGTTCACGCCGGCTACCGTCAGCGTGTAGGTATCGCCAGTGGCAGAACCGGTGAACGAGAACGCGCCGGTGTTGACGCTGGTGGTAGCAGTAGCAGTGACCGACGAATCCGCGGTATGGATGGCCGCTGCGATGTTCTTCGCGGTGGCCGTCGATACGGCGGCGACGCTCTTGCCGTTGATGGTCAGGTCGCCAGCGGCCAGCGCGGTGCCGGTGACGGCGGTGCTGGTCGTGGTGGCCGTGCCGTTGTCCAGGCCAAGACCACCCTTGGTGGCATTGACGATGGAGTTCAGCGAGATGGTTTCGCCGACGTTGGCGCCGACCTGGAAGTTCTGCGACGTGAACGAACCGTCCAGCAGCTTGACGCCGTTGAAGTTGGTCTGGCCGGCAACGCGGTCGATCTCCGACACCAGCTGCGACACCTCTTGCTGCATGGCTGCGCGGTCGGAGGAGCTGTTGGTGGCGTTGGCGGACTGTACCGACAGTTCTCGGATACGCTGCAGGTTGTTGGTGACTTCACCGAGTGCGCCTTCAGCGGTTTGCGCCATCGAGATGCCGTCGTTGCTGTTGCGCACGGCCTGGTCGAGACCGTTGATCTGGGCGGTGAAGCGTTCGGAGATTGCCAGGCCTGCGGCGTCGTCTTTCGCGCTGTTGATGCGCATGCCGGAAGACAGGCGTTGCAGGGACGTGTTCAATGCGCTCTGGGATTTGTTCAGATTTCTCTGAGCGTTCAGAGACGCAATGTTGGTATTAATCACTTGTGCCATTTTGATTTCCTCTTGATCCCTGCCGCCTCGTCCGAGGCATTGCAAGGCATAGGTTGAAGGTAATTCAGCAGCTCCTGCTGCTGTCGGTTCTATCTACGACCGTCCGGCTTCAGCGCTTTAGCGAAATCGGCAATTTCGCGGCAACTTTTTGCCGGAAGTCTGCTGGCAAAGGAAAACAACGGCAAAAGTTTGCCGCCGCTTGAGGGTATTTTGTGGACAACCCCCCTCGTTTGAACCGTGCCAACGCGGGTTTTCCACAGCCGCGCTTGACATGCAAGTATTTACTTGCATATTATTCCGGCCATGGATGACGACAAGGTTTTCAAGGCTCTCGCCGATCCCGGCCGCAGGCTGTTGCTCGATCAACTCAACAAGAGCAATGGCCAGACGCTGGGCGAACTTTGTCAGCATCTCGACATGAGCCGCCAGGCAGTGACGCAACACCTGGCGCTGCTCGAGGCCGCCAACCTCGTCGCCGTCATCTGGCGCGGGCGCGAAAAATTGCATTACCTCAATCCGG
>DATJXP010000038.1:0-5192 GCA_035500035.1 Candidatus Acidiferrum sp.
GACGCGTTGACCCGCCGCATGCGCGAAGTGCATGTGACGCTGGCGACCGCAGCCAGCACGGCGTTTGCCGCGCCGCCGGAATGGTTGCAACTGCGCGCCCAGGGCAACGTACTCAGCTTCATCGATATCGGCTTCGACGAAACCACGCTGCAAACGCGCCTCGCCGCCCAATTGGCCGGCATCCAGCGGGTGGAAACCCAAGCACTGCCGCTGCGTTCGATTTTCACTACCTATGCCCGCGCCATGCAAAATCAGGGAGTCACACCATGATCTGGCACATCTGCAAGAAAGATCTGCGTTTGCTTTGGCCTTATGCCGCCATGCTGGCGCTGCTCTATGCCGCCAAGGCCGCGTTGTCGGTGAAGATTGCGTTTGCCCCCACGCCGGAATCGCTGGGTGCTTTTGCCGTCGTGCTGCCCATCATCGTGATAGCCGGCATGGTGGCACTGATTGCAGCGGCGTTTTACCAGGACGGCTTGTTCAGCTCGACCCTGGATTGGCGGATACGCCCGATACCGCGCCGCGATCTGCTGCTGGCCAAAATGTTGTTTGTGGTATTAGCGGTACAAGCCCCGGTTTTCGTTATCGATCTGGCCGAAGGCCTTGTCGACGGTTTACCGTTCACACCCAGTTTGATCAATGCGCTGAGCGACGGGTTCTACAAACTCTGCCTGCTCAGCCTGCCGGCGGCGATGCTGGCCAGCATGACCGATCGCCCGCTGTCGTTGCTTGCCGCCGCCATCTTTGTGACGTTCGGGTTATTGGTGCCTTATCTGGTCATACCCGGTTTTGGCGCTGCGAGCTCTCCGCTGCTGCAAAGCGGCGTCGCCTGGTTGCTCTTTATGCTGTGGGCGCTGACCAGCATCGTTGCCGCTGCGGTCATACTGCCGCTGCAATACTTCAAACGGGCTACTGTGGCTTCGTTTGCAGTTTTCATGAGCGCAATAGCAGTAGTCGGCGCGACCTGGTACCTGCCGTGGGAAGCGGGATTTGCGGTACAGCGGGTGTTTGCCTCTCAACCAGGACTGGCAGCGCCGGTCACGGTGAGCTATGCGCCTGACAACGCAAGAAGGCTCGATCGCCCGTCTTATCCGATACCAAAAGTTGCGGAGTCCGACAAATCTCCCATCGACGTGCGGCTACCACTCGACATCGGTGGAGGCCCCGCAGACTCGATGCTATTCACCGACCATGCCTCCGTTCGTCTGCTGGATGCCAACGGCCAGATAATTGCAACCAATGACCCGAAGCACGCTCGCGATACCGAGAGTTCCCTTTACTTCCAGTTCCCGCTTACTTCATTTGCCAGCAACTCTACGTTCCCCGCTGGCTACGGCCCCTTCCTGGCAATCCCTCCCAAGCTCTATCTGCAATACAAGCAACAGCCGTTACGAGTGGAAATCGACTTGTCGCTGTCGTTGCTGCAACAACGCAGCACGGTCACGATGCCGGCACTGGCAACAGGAATTCACAAGGAAGCTGGCTTTGCTTGCGAAAACCACATACTTGAAGGAACCGACACGGTACGACTGAACTGCCTGACGGCAAGCAAACTACCTTCGTGCAGTCACGCCACTCTTTCTCACTCGGGGCTGGCGGAGTTCAATTACTCCTTCCCACTCTGCGCACCCAATTACGCGCCGCTGGGATTCACACCGACCTCGCAACTCATCAATCACGTTATAGGTACGATCCCTTTTAACGGAAAACACAGCCATAACGGCTTGCTTGTGGACGAAAACAAGCTGGCTGACTGGAACATCGTGCTGCAAACCTACGAAGCCCAGGATCACTTCACCCGACAGTTGGTGATCCCCGAGTTCAAAATGGGCGATTGGAGCGTGGCGGAGTAAACCACTGACTGATCATTGCCGAACGGAGCCGCCCTGCCGTTCCGCTGCAGGCGCGATGAAGCTATCGTCACCATACAACTAAATATTTAGTTGACAACCAACTAATCCCTTAGTTAAAAATCGCACATCTACCAGACAATTAGTTGGATGCCCGCGATGAGCAAGCCGCAACAACCGCTGCTGACCGACACCGAACTGGAACTGATGCTGATCCTGTGGAAACTCGGCGAATCCAGCGTGCACGACGTACTGCAAGTGCTGCCGGCCAAGCGCGCGATGGCCTACACCTCGGCCTCCACCATCATCCGCATCCTCGAGAAAAAAGGCTTCGTCGCCAGTCGCAAGCAAGGCAAGGCCCATCTCTACTACCCGCTGCTCGCCAAGACCGAATACGAGGCCCGCACGCTCGGCCACGTCGTTGGCCGGCTGTTCGACAACACTCCGGCTGCTCTGGTAGCGCGGCTAATCGATCATCACAAGTTGTCACCTGATGAAATAAAGGAACTGAAAAAACTGCTGAACAAAAAGGAGTAACCATGACTGCGATGCTTGCTTTGTACCTGAAACTGAACCTGTTGCTGGCACTGACCTCGATGCTGTGGCTGGTGGCACGGACTCTTGGCCTGTTGCAGTTGGCTGCGCTCGATGCGCGGCAACAACTGAGGTTGGCGCGCGGCTTGTTGATCGGCGCATTGCTGCTGACGTTGGCACCGCTACTGATCGACTCATTCCAACCAGGGTTGCTGGCGCAGTGGTCGAAGACGATGACCGGCGGTTATGGCGGCACTTATACCGTAGTCGCTGGCACCACCAGCACATTGGCGCTGATCCATGTAAAAGGCCTTCGTTTCAGCATCGGTGAGCTCTGCGGCTTGCTGGTTTTGGCCGGCTTGCTGCTGCAAGCAATGCGAGTGGGGCGGTTGTGGTGGCAGTTGCGCGCGCTGATCAATGTTGCCACGCCCTGGAAACGGATCGCCGGCGTTCACCTGCTGCTATCGACTGATACCGGCACGCCGTTCACGACACGCGCACTGGGCATACGCCATATCGTGCTGCCGACCTCGATGCTGCACAACCTGCCGCAGCTGCGGCTCGCGCTCAAACACGAATTGCAACATCTACGTCAGCGGGATCCCGAATGGTTGCTGATGCTGGAGCTGGCAAAACTCGTCTGCTGGTGGAATCCCGTCGTGCACTGGTGGCACCTGGAATACGACCGGCTGCACGAACTAGCCTGCGACGAAGCGCTGGTGCTCGAACGCCGCGTCGATTCACGCAACTACGGCAACTGCCTGCTCGATGTTGCCGAAACTGCAACGGTCCCGATGCTGCTCGCAGCTTCGACGATGGTGCCGAGAGCAAACTGGTATGGCAAACCCCACTCACAACTCAGGAGGAGAATCATGAAACTTGTCGCCATGAAAAATGATCAACACAGAAATCTGAAAGCCGCACTGTACGGATTGTTGCTGGGCAGCGGACTGATGGGCGGCACGCTGGTGGTGCTGGCGGCGGATGTGCCGGCACCAGGACCAGCACCCTGGAAATACCGTGATGTAGTGCCACTCTTGCGCGTCAATCCCCAGTATCCGCAGGAAGCGCTGGATCGACACTTGGTCGGCTGGGTCACCATACAGTTCGCCATCACCGAAACCGGTACCGTGGACGATGCCAAGGTGGTTGCCTCCTGCGTGGGCGAAACCATCGAAACCTGCATCCGCAATGAAACCCTGTTCAATGAGACTTCGCTGGTCGCGCTACAGAAATGGCAATACCAGCCACAAATAAAGGATGGTCATCCCTATCGACGCGAAGGAGTACAAACGATGTTGAAGTTCGTGCTGGAGAACTGACAGCCGCAGCACGCTCCGACGGAGTTGCAAATTTATGGATTTCAACTCCGCTCCCTTGTTGGTCGCCTGTCTGGTTTCGACTGCAATTCTCGCCGGCTGCGCATCGCAGCCGGCGGTTCCGCCCGAGCAACTTTGCCTCTACGGTTCCAGTTCGCGGCTATTGGAGCAGCCGCCGTCGAACGCCATGCTGCTGTATGGCCAGGTCGCCAACCTCCCCGGCCTGGTCGATGCGCCCGCAAACAGCCGTGACTATTGGTTCGAAAGCAGCGATGGTTCGCTGAGACTGTGCCGGCAGCGGGTCGATGCCCACAATGTCTGCGGCAGCGCCAACGTCAGGTTCGCGCAGGTCAATGGCCTTTGGCAGCGACAATCCCCGGTCGAAGTCGCCGTGTGCCCCGCGAATTGACTACCGGTTCCCCGCGCCTTTTGCTAAAAAGGCGGCCAAATCAGAACAATCAGGGGAATCGGTATGTCCTTCGCCAGGCTCGTCACCACACTCGCGCTCCTAACCACTGCCGCCGCCACATTCGCCCAGAACACCAACTGGTCCAGCTACAACAACGATTTCACCGGCCAGCGCTACTCGGCGCTGAAGCAGATCAATGCCGGCAACGCGACGCAACTGGGTGAAGTGTGCCGCGTGCAGATCGACGGCCCGACTTCGTTCCACGCCGGCATCGTCGTCAACGACGGCACCATCTACAGCGCCACCGCGCGCGAAACCGTCGCGCTCGATGCGCAGTCGTGCGCGGTGAAGTGGAAGTACACCTGGCAATCGGACGACGTGCGCTGCGGCGGCGGCAATCGCGGTGTTGCGCTGCTGAACGGCCGCTTGTTCCGCGGCACCTGCGATGGCCACCTGATCGCACTCGATGCGCAAAGCGGCAAACTGTTGTGGCAAAACCTGATCGCCGTCACCGGCCTCGGCGAATCGACGCCCGGCGTGCCGCTGGCGTGGCAGAACGTGGTGTACATGGGCGTAGCCGGCAGCGACCTCGGCATTCGCGGCCGCGTGCTGGCGTTCGATGCGCTCACCGGCCACGAACTGTGGCGCTTCAACACGATTCCGATGGGCAACGACGTCGGCGCCAACACCTGGAAGAAACCGGAAACCGCCAAGACCGGCGGCGGCGGCGTGTGGGGTGTGATGTCGCTCGACGTTTCCACGCGCGAACTGCTGGTGCCAGTCGGCAACCCGTGGCCCGACCTCGTCACCGGTTATCGTCCCGGCGACAATCTGTTCACCAACTCCATCGTCGTGCTCGATGCGCTGACCGGCCAGCTGAAATGGTGGCACCAGGTGGCGCCGGCCGATTTCAAGGACATGGACCTCGTCGCCGCGCCCATGATCTTTCGCACCGACGGCGCGCACGACTACATGATCATCGGCGGCAAGGACGGCTATGTCACCGGCGTCGATCGCGATACTCACAAACAGGTGTTCCGCACCGCCGTCACTACGGTCGAAGACCTGGTGAAGGCACCG
>DATJXP010000039.1:0-4128 GCA_035500035.1 Candidatus Acidiferrum sp.
GGTTTCGACACGCTGCCGACATTCGAAGTGCCGCGCGCGGTGTTGCAGGCGGCATTGAAAGCCACCAAACCTATCGGCGACGGCTTCTACGGCGTTGACGTCAAGCAGTGGGGCGACAAGGCCTACGTGATCGAAGTGAACGACAACCCCAGCATCGATGCCGGCGTCGAAGACCAATACCTCGGCAACGAGCTGTACTCTCTCATCATGCAAGAGTTCGTCAGACGTATGGAAGAATAAACGGAGGAATGACCATGGCTATTCAAGTAGGCAGCAAAATCCCCGCCTGTTCCACGCTCAGAGTGATGGGCGAAAAAGGTCCGCAAGCAGTGACGGTCGACGAACTGTTCGCCGGCAAAAAAGTGGTGTTGTTCGCCGTGCCCGGCGCCTTCACGCCCGGCTGCAGCGTGACGCACTTGCCCGGTTTCGTCGTGCTGGCCGACAAGATCAAGGCCAAGGGCGTCAACAGCATCATCTGCGTCAGCGTCAACGACGCCTTCGTGATGGGCGCCTGGGGCAAGAACTCCAACGCCGAGGAAATCATCATGCTCGCCGACGGCAGCGCCGACTGGGCCAAGGCCTGCGGCATGGAACTCGACCTCACCGACAAGGGCATGGGCGTGCGCTGGAAGCGGCTGGCGATGATCGTCGATAACGGCACCATCACCCAGCTCGCCATCGAACCGCCCGGCGGCATCGTCGCAAGTTCGGCCGAGGCGATGTTGAAGTTGTTGTGATGCCGGTTTTCAGGCGGCGAGAATTCTGAACTCCGTCGCCTTGGCGATCGGGCGCACCTGGTTGTTCTCCCGTTTCATCTCGACGATGCCGTAGTTGGACATGGTTTTCAGCGTGCGGGAAAGATTGCCGGGCTGACGACCGGTTGCCGCAGCCAGCGCCGAGATGGAAGCAGGCTGGGTTTCCATGATGATCCGTAACAAGGCCCGGTTGTCATCGCTCAGTACTTCGGCCAGCGACTTCATCGACGTGAACCAGATTTTGGGCTCGTTTGGCTTGGGCTTGTAGTATCCACATGCGATTGCCATAACGCGGTTGCGGATTTGTTCCTGGGGCATCAACCCAATTCTCATTGTTTTCATCGCGTCGATATCTCCAACAAATCCTTAAACACTGGATCAGGTTTGCTCTATTAGAGCTGATCTCCGGCGAGCAATTTGGCCTTCTGTTGACGAAACTCTTCTTCCGTAATTATTCCCGCCTTATGAAGGTCGGCAAACTTTCTGAGTTCGTCTGCTATTGAATGGCCTGCTAGAGCTTTTGGTGCCGAATGCGCGTTGGGTTGTATGGTTCGTTCCTCGACTTCTGCGCGCTTAACAAGAATTTCGATGACGCCATGCCAATGGCGTGCTTGTTGATTTGCCAATGTGTAAATCGGGCTACTTTTCTTGCACTCAATATTCATGAAAGCTATATCGTGGTATGGAGCTTGGGTGTCATTCACGACAAGCCTTAAGTCGATGCGTCTGATCTTCCCGGAAGTTTCCTTTTTGCCTGATAGGCCCCCAATGACTGCTCCAACGCCTCCTAGCAGGAGGCCTCCCACAACGGCGCCGCCAATCTGTGATGAGCGAGAGGTTTTTGTAATCGATGTTCCATCTTCAAAGAGCTCTACCGACAGAATGTCTCTATACGAGAATATTCTGTTTGAAATCGATTTTGATTGACGATGAGGCAGATTTTCCTGCGATCTTCGTCGACTCCAATTCCGGAAATTCCATCGCATCCCATAAAGTGCTGAGTGACTGTGAAGTCGGGGAGTGACTTCAATCTTGCTTCCATAGCCTTTTTCTTGTTGGAGGTGCCAACCCCCTGTCCTATGGCGGCTAGTATCACGATTACGACAAAAGCTAAGAAAAGATATCCCATATTTTCTCCTTAAGAGGGATGTTAAAAATTCCGTATTGGTCGTCAAATTCCTAACGGCCCCTAGTAATAAGTATCGGAAAGATCTCAATCGTTTAAAAGCGACAGCAAAAGTTGAGTCGAAATTCGTAGGTTCTCCGTCCAAGTATAGCCAACAATTTCCATGCCTGTTTCGGCATCCTTGAACGGCATCACCTCGTTGTCGTTCACCAGGAAGCGGTAATCGGCCGTTACTTCATCGCCGATTTTCAAATCACGCGTCGCGAACACGAAGCCCAAGTGCCACAACCCGGTTGGTGTGAATGAGTGATTCACATAGCAGTCATCCGGCCAATCAGTGCTGACGGTGTGATAGCTCTCGAACCAGCGCACGCAAGCATCGTCTTCCGGCGAGCCCGGCACCAACGCTTCGCGCTGCTTCTGGTTGTACACCTTGTTGATCGCATCCGGCGCCACCAGCACTTGACCTTTCTTTACTGGCTCCAACAGGAACACGCCTTTGCCTTCTGAGTAAGGTGCAGGGCGGATTTCGTATTTCGGCACGATCATGATGCGGGCTCCTGTGAAGGCAGGGCGCAGAATATTTTCCGTGATCCTCTTTGTCCACAGAGAAAAGGGCCGCGCTCGATATTTGAGGCTGGAGTCAGTCATAGGGGTTGGGAACGCTCTGCAACAGGGACGTTGCAGAGCGAGCCCCCATGGATGGGTTCACGGCGTTTCCCAACCCCTATGACTGACGCAAGCATCAGCCGAAATTGTTCGGCCCGCTTTTTACTAGCGACACCATCAGGCACACTTACAAGATGTACATCTTCAACGCCTTGGCCCCCGTAGTCCTGATCTGCCTGCTCGGCTACCTCGCCCGCCAACGCAACTGGCTCGGCGAAGCAGAAGCCGCCGCCATCGAACGCCTCTCGTTCTGGTTCCTGATCCCCTGCCTGCTATTCCGCGGCGCTGCCACCGCGCAATTTCCCGCCGACATGCACTGGAACTACCTGCTCGGCTTCTACGGCATACTCACCGTCGTCTATCTGATCGGCATGGCACTCGGCCGCTGGTGGTTCGGCTACGACTTGCGCGAACTCAGCATCTACGGCATGGGCGGCGCCTACGCCAACGCCACCGTGCTCGGCATCCCGATCACTGTTGCCGTGCTTGGTCAGGACGCGCTGGTGCCGATGCTCGTCATCATCTGCGTTCACAACTTGCTGATCTTTGCTTTTGGGACTGCGTTGGCGGAATGGGCCCAGCCTTCGCGCACCGACGAAGTCGGTGCGGCTACGGCGTGGCAAAGCTCGCCAACGTCGTTGGCGAAGCTTTGGCGGGTGTGCACCGAAGTGCTGATAAACCCAATCAGCGGCAGCTTGCTCGCGGGTGCGCTGTACAACTTGCTGCGTCTGCCGTTGCCGAAGCCGCTCGACGCCACGCTACAACTGCTGGCCGGTGCCGCCATTCCAGGCTCGGTGTTCGGCCTCGGCACCGCGCTGACGCGTTACCGGATTCGCGGCGAGATCGTGCGGGCGCTGGTGATGACGTTGCTGAAGCTGGTCGTGATGCCGGGGCTGATGTGGCTGGTGATGATCAAACTGTTTGCTGTGGATCACCTGTGGGCACAGGCGGCGGTGATGATCGCGGCGATGCCGGTCGGCATCAGCGTCTACATCTTCGCGCGCCGCTACGATCGTTGCGAAACGGTGGCGGCCACCGCGATCGTACTGTCGTCGCTGCTGTCGGTGGTGACGTTAGGCTTCTGGGTGTGGTGGTTGGCGCCGTCGTGATCGATAGTGTTATCAATGTTGCGAGCGGCGGCCGCGCCAGGCTCCCAGCATTACTTCCGCCATGCACAGCAGCCACACCGGCCACGAACCCCAGTACGAGAACGGCGTGCGGCCGACCAGCACCGGCACTTCGCCCTGCAGCGTGGCTTCCTTGAACTGTTCGGTGCGCATGACGACATTGCCCTTGTTGTCGATCAGCGCGGACACGCCGTTGTTGGTGGCGCGGATCATGTAGCGGCCGAGTTCGTGCGCGCGCATCGCCGCCATCTGCAAATGCTGCAACGGACCCAGCGAGGCGCCGAACCAGGTATCGTTGCTGATGGTGAGCAGCAGGTCGGCCTTGGCACCGACGCTGCGGGCAAAATCCGGATAAACCACTTCGTAGCAGATGAACGGCGCGACCTCGAGTCCGGCGGCGGTCAGGATGGGCTGGTCCGCCGGCCCGGGCGTCAGCGACGACAGCGGCAGG
>DATJXP010000040.1:0-7737 GCA_035500035.1 Candidatus Acidiferrum sp.
GCGCTGGACTTGCCGGCATTGGAGCGGCCAATGAACGCCACTTCGGCCACGGCATCGGCCGGACACAACTCAAGGCGAGGCGCGCTGATGTGATAAACGACTTGCTGGTAGGGAAGATTACTGCTCACGCAAAAGGAAACCCGGCTTGGAAACTTGGGATGTGGCGGGCTCCTGAAGTACAATGCGCCCCGCCCAAAATACCCGTAATTCTCGCAAAGGCGCAACTAACGTGACTATTCAGACCCTGGTGAAAAGCGTTGTTTCCGCAGTGCTGCTCACAGCCCTCTCTTCATCCGTGGTGCTGGCGGCCGGTTCTGCCGAGGCTGGCAAGGAAAAAGCAGCGGCATGTGCAGCCTGTCATGGCCCCACCGGCAATGACGGCGTGCTGCCCAATGTCCCCAGGCTGGGCGGCCAAGGTGAGCGCTACCTACTGAAACAGCTCAATGAAATCAAGGCCGACGTGCGCAAAGTTCCGCTGATGACGCCGATCGTTGCCGGGCTCTCCGAGCAGGATCTGGCTGATCTCGCCGCCTATTTCGCCACGCTGCCGGCTCCGAAAGGCGCCGTGGAAAAAGCCAAGCTGGAGCTGGGTCAGCAACTGTACCGTGCCGGCGATGCCAAACTTGGCGTTGCGGCTTGCTCGGCCTGCCACGCTCCCGACGGCAAGGGCAACGCCACCGCCGGTTACCCCGCGTTGAGCGGCCAGGACACGCCGTACGTCGAGGTGCAGTTGAAGGCCTTCCGTTCCGGTGATCGCGTCAATGACCAGAGCAACGTGATGCGCACCATCACCGCCAGGCTCAACGACAAGGAAATCGCCGCCCTGGCGTCCTATGTCGCCGGCCTGCACTGATTCAGTGATGATTCAGTAGATTGCAAAAAGGGCGCCTTTTGGCGCCCTTTTTTTATGGCATACTCGCGCGCCTGTAACGTATTCCGCTTGTCGGCGGTCCAATTGATCAATTCGATCCTTGTTCGGGAGACACCATGAAACTGTTCGTCAAATCCTTCGCTTTGCTGGCGGCCTTCATCGCCGGTATTGCTACGGCTCAACCGGCCCGGTTCCTGGAAGGCACTCATTACGAAACCATCGCCAAGCCGGTCCGCACCGCTGACCCCAACAAGATCGAAGTGACCGAAGTATTCTGGTACGGCTGCCCGCACTGCTATGCCTTTGAGCCGTTGATCGATAACTGGCTGAAGAAGCTGCCGGCGGATGTCGCCTTTGTCCGTAGTCCCGGCATGTGGAACCCCATGATGAACACTCACGCCAAGATTCTTTATGTAGAACAGGCACTTGGCACGTTCGAGAAGACCCACCAGCTGGTGTTCGACACCATCCAGGGTCGCGTTGCCGGGCCGCGTAACCTGCTCGACAAACCCGACGACATCAAAGCCTTCTTCGTGGCCCAGGGCGTTGACCCTGCCAAGTTCGACGCGGCCTGGGGTTCGTTCGCGGTGGCCACCGAAGTTAAAAAGGCCGAAGCAAGAATGAAGGATTACGGTGTAAGCGGAGTGCCCTGCTTGATCGTTAATGGCAAGTACCGGACCTGTGGACGGGACGGGATCGGCGAGGCCAAGGCACATGATGAAATGCTGCAAGTGGTCGACTTCCTGGTGGCGAAAGAGCGGGCTGCCGCCAAGAAGTAGTGTGTCTGGCGCGACCACGAAAACGCCCATCCTCGCGGATCGGGCGTTTTTTCATGTAGGGCTAGTGATTCGATCAAACAGAAATTGGCGCAGCTCAGGGTGCTGCTGCTTCGAGCGCCGCGGGCGCCATTGCCATCGAATGCTGTGATTTCCATAACACCCGCTAGAGATATAAAAGCCAGATAAGTCATTGAATTCCGCTGGTTACAAAAACTTTTTAAAATTAAACTGACCCTTCGCCCCACCGAAGGGGCGTTCTCGGCACTACTCACAGAACAGGTCACAGAACAGGAAAGTTCCCGAGTCGATTCATGAAGGCATTGCGCGCGACATTGAGCAAATATTCGTTGGCCGAACTCGGGACCTCGACGCGCATGTTGCTGGCGGATTCGGCGCACCAGGATTTGCTGGGGACGCTGACCCACAGCCTGGTGTTGCAGGACGGTGTCCTGATCAACACCGCCAACGGCGAATATCGTGAGCTTGCGCAAGAAGAAGGTCTCAGCCGTGAGCAAGCAATTGCCCGTGCCGCCGGCCAGATGATCGCTTCGCCCGCAGGGCCTGCCAGTATCCTGTTGTTGCTGCCACCGGCCGAATTTCTCAGCTCGCGTTATCAACTGGCGCTCAAGGGCGAAGGCCAGATCCGTTCCGCCATCGGCTTGCAGTCTCATACGCTGGTGCCCGCCTACGAGGGCGAGCTGCTACTGGGGCTCAACGCACAAAGCCCGGAAGGTGCCGCGTTGTGGTATCCGGCTCGCGCGGCCGATGCACTGTTCGTAGCGTTCCAGGCCGAACGTCTGTTTCTCGCTGCGTTGATGCCGCGCACGCTGGCGCTGCCCACCGACGAACAATACGCGCAGGAGTTGATCCTGCAGGATGACGACAACAGTCACGCTGCCCAGTTGGAATTGCGCGGCGGCGTTTTGCATTCGCACCTCGTCATCGCGCGGCAGGATCTCGAGCAAGCGGCGTTTGCCGAACAATGGCAGGCGGAAACGGCGAAGGCTGCACCGGCGCAACGCCTGCTCTGCAAAGGTCGCGAATTCTGGGACGCGAGGCGCAGCCTGGTAATGGCGCGCGAAGCGTATTGCTTTTTCCCGCGCGGTGCCGAACAACAAGGCCGTCGCCTGCTGCTGCAGAAAAAGAAACGGCAGGCGTCGATCGCCGCCGGCGTGCTGGTGGGCTTGTTATGCCTGCCCTTCATTGCCAACTGGGTGCAGGTCGCATGGCTGCAATCACAAGTCGATAAATTACGCGACGCTTCGGCCGATGCGCGGCGCAGCCAGTCCGCGGTTTACGCGATGGACGACGAGTGGGGCACCGTGGCCGGCTACCCGCATCAAAACGTGCCGCAGGTATTGTTGACGCTGAACCAGTTCATCAACGGTTCATTGACCACCTTTACCCTCAACAAGGGCGTGGTGGATCTCAGTGGCTATGCACAGGATCCTGCGTTGTTGGTGGAACAATTGTCCGAGCGCGAGGAATTCCACGAAGTCAGCCAGAGCCGCAGCAGCTCCGGCAGCGACGGCGGCAATCGCGGTGATCGCTTCGGCATCCGGCTCAACCTGAGCGGCGTCGATTTCAAGGCCTACGAAGCCAAGTACCCGGTCGTGAAACAGTAACCAGCGATGAAGCGCAGCGAAAAACAATTGGTAATCGTGTTTGCAGCGCTGTTTGCGCTGGTATTGATCGTGCGCGTGGTGCCACTGGTGGGCAACTACTATCGCAGCGGGCGCGACGACATCGCGAAACTGCAAGAGCGCATCGACCGTTACCGCAAGCTGATCGTCGATACCGCGGAATGGCAACAGAAGCAGCAGCTGAAAACCGCCGAAGTCAACGACATGCAAGGTTGGATCTTCGCCGGCACCGATCCCAACCTGGTGGCCAGCAGCCTGCAACGCAGCCTGCGCCAGTTGATGGCCGAGAACAATGTCGACGTGCGAGAAACCGGTGTCGCCCGCTACAACTATGTCGGCAAGTGGCTGATGGTGGAGCAAGACATGAGCTTTTCGCTGAATCAACCGGCGATCCTGCCCTTTCTGCGCGCGCTCGACGCGGCAAGGCCGCGGCTGCAGGTCAGCGCGCTCAGCATCAATCGCAATCGTCGCGCCTTTACCGGCAGCTTGACCGTGGTGGGTTTTGCCAAGACCGCCGACAAAGGAGCCACTGGTGAAAATGGGGTCAGAGCCGCATTGCCTCCAGCAGCTTCGCAATCCCAGCCCCGAGGCGCGGGAAACGCGACTCTGACCCCGTTTTCACCAGCGGTGAAGCCATGACGACGATGACCTTGCCCGTCTTCACCCAGCTGCTGGAACCGGCCGGCATCGCGCCGGCGCATGATTTCAACCAGAGCGGTCAACTCGTCTATACCCAGCTGCCGTCGATAGACTTGCGCGGCAAGGTGCGCTTCCTGCTCGGCGACAAGGTCGGTTTCCAGAATGGCACCGCCGAAGAGGTTGCGCGGTTGGTGCGGCACTGGCGCGCGGAGCTATCGCCGCAGATCGCCACCAGCGACGACCAGTTTGCCGGCTTCAGCGAAGTCGATGATTTCTCCGACATGGATTCGGAAGCGCCGATCATCCGTCTCGTCAATCACCTGTTCGCGCGCGCGCTCGACCTCAACGCCAGCGACATCCACTTCGAGCCCAACGAGGACTACCTGGAAGTGCGTTGCCGCGTCGATGGCATCATGACGCGTATCGAACGGTTACCGATCAAGATTCAATCCGCCGTGGCGTCGCGTCTCAAACTGATGGCGAGGCTCGACATCGGCGAAAAACGTCTGCCGCAGGACGGCCGCATCGACTACAAGGTCGGCAATCGCGATCTCGACATGCGCGTTTCGACGCTGCCCGGCGTGCTTGGCGAATCCATCGTGTTGCGTATTCTCGACCGGCGCGACCTGTCGATCGATCTCGCCGATCTCGGCATGCCGGAAAAAGTCTTGCACAACTACTCGCGTGTCATCACGCAGCCGCACGGCCTGATCCTGATCACCGGCCCGACCGGCAGCGGCAAGACCACGACGCTGTACGGCACGCTGGAAAAGATCAACAGCGTCAAACACAAGATCGTCACCGTCGAAGACCCGGTCGAATACCAGTTGGCCGGCATCACGCAGATCCAGGTCAACTCCAATATCGGGCTCAACTTTGCGTCGGGCCTGCGTTCCATCGTGCGGCAAGACCCCGACATCCTGATGATCGGCGAGATCCGTGACCACGAAACCGCCGAAATCGCCATCGAGTCGGCGCTGACCGGCCACCTGGTGTTCTCGACGTTGCACACCAACGACGCCGCCGGTGCCGTCACACGCATGCAGGACATGGGCGTCGAAAGCTATTTGATCAGCTCGTCGCTGCTGGCGATCCAGGCCCAGCGCCTGGTGCGGCGCAATTGCGTGCATTGCAGCAAGTCGGCGCCAATGAGTCATGACGAAGCGCTGGTGCTCGAGGTCGATGCCGCGAACTTCCCGGTAATCAAGCGCGGAGTCGGCTGCGAGCGCTGTGGCGGCACCGGCTATCGCGGCCGTATCGGTTTGTATGAATTGTTGATGGTCAGCGACGACGTGCGCCATCTGATCACCAGCGGTGCCGATGCCAACGTGATCCGCAAGCAGGCGCAGGCCGAGGGCATGAAGACGCTGCGCGAAGATGCGCTGGAAAAATTGCAGCAGGGCGTGACGACACCGGAAGAAGTGGTGCGGGTGACGCGGGCGATATGACGATCAACAACTACCAATACCAGGCCTGCGATGCCGGCGGCAACTTGAGCACCGGCTTGCTCGCTGCTGAATCGGAACGCGAGGCAGTGGCGCAGTTGCAGGCACGCAAGCTGGTGCCGGTGCGACTCAAGCTGGCCGGCGCGCAGATCCAGGCCAGCACGGCCACCCGCATCAAGAGCGCCGACCTGGTCGAGTTTACCAATGGGCTGTACACGCTGGTCGATGCCAAGGTGCCGCTCGACAAAGCCCTGCTGCTGCTCGAAGGCATCACTGAAAAAGAACACATGAAGCGGCTGGTGGCGGCGATCCGGCGCGACGTCAAGGAAGGCAAGAGCCTGGCCGACGCGATGGAAATGCGGCCGGAAGTATTCTCGCGGCTTTACGTCAACATCATCCGTGCCGGCGAAACCGGCGGCATTCTCGATCAACTGCTGCAGGATTTGTCGGCGTTCCTCGAAACCTCGGAAGAAACCCGCAAGCAAGTCATTTCGGCGCTGACCTATCCGTTCATCCTGTTGATTACCGGTGTGCTGTCGGTGACGTTGATGCTGGTCTACGTGGTGCCGCAGTTCACCAAGATGTTCGTCAACGTCGGCGTGAAGATACCGCCGGCGGCGCAATTCCTGCTCAACCTCAGCACCGGCATCAAGAACTGGTGGTGGCTGCTGATCGTGTTCGGCCTCGCCATCTGGTACGGCTTGCGCTGGCTCGACGAAGATGCCGAACGCCGCCGCGCCCGCGATGCCTGGCTGCTGACGCTGCCGCTGGCCGGCCCGGTGCTGCTGTACCGCGATGCCGCCATCTTCGCCCGCACGCTCGGCGCGCTGCTCGGTGCCGGCATCCCGCTGATCCGCGGCCTGCGCGTGGCGCGCGAAGTCATCAGCAACAACGAATTGATGTATCACCTGGTGCAGGTGGAAGAAGACGTGCGCGGCGGTGCTGGCTTGGGCGTGGCGCTGGCCAAGTCGAAGCAGTTTCCGCTGTTGTTGCATCAGCTGGTGACGGTGGGCGAGGAAACCGGCCGCACCAGCAGCATCCTGAAAAAACTGGCCCACACGTTCGATACCGAAGTCCGCGACGAAATGAACCGGCTCGTCAGCGCGCTGCAACCGGCGCTGATCCTGCTGATGGGCATAGTGGTCGGCGGTATCATCATCATCATGTTGTCCGCCGTGTTCAGCATGAACACGCTGGACTTCTGACACAACCAATGACGGAGCAAAACAGTGACTGACCAGGTCCGCAACACTTCCGCCTTTCACCGTCGCCATGGACAGCGCTACGCGCTGCTGTCAGCGCTGCTGCTGGTGGCGTCCTGCAACACGCTGAAGGAGCCGGCCCAGAAAGCGGCGCCGGCTTCGCCGGCGCCGAAAGCGGCCGAGACAACGCAGTCGACGACGCCGACCGCCGCTCCGACGGTGACAGCGCAGAAAGACTCCGGCATCAACCGCAACGGCCGCGTGTTGCAACTCGGGCGGCTGGCCGAACGCGGGCCGGGCGGGCAACCGCCGCAGAACAATGTGGTGTCGCTCAATTTCGAGCAGGAAGATTTCCGCACCGTCATCGAGCAACTCGGCGACGCGCTCGGCATCAGCATGGTGATAGACCCCACCATCGACTACAAGGTCAGCCTGCGCACCTCCGCCAACAATCCGCTGCGCTACCAGGACATCTGGCCGCTGCTGCGGCTGTTGGCGCGCAATGCCGGCGTTACCATCGAGCAGGCAGGCAACGTGTTCCGCTTCAGCCGCAATGCGTCGAACGTTCCGGCCGAGATCGTGCAACCGTCGACATTGCGCCAGTCCACCGCGTCGGAAGTGCTGCAAGTGACGCCGCTCACCTACATCTCGGTGAAAACGCTGGAGCCCATCCTGCAGCCGTTGCTGCAACCCGCCGGCTCCATCATCCACATGGGCGAACCCAATCTGCTCGGCATCATGGGCACGCCGGAGCAGCTGTCGCGCATCAACTCGCTGCTGTCGGTGATCGACGACGATCCTTTCCAGAACCAGGGCATCCAGCTGTACCAGCTGCGCAATTCGCCGGCCAACAAGGTGTCGGAAGAATTGACCAACGTGTTGAAGCTGATCGAAGGCGAACAGAGTTCGTACCACGTGCTCGGCCTCGAGCGCATCAACTCGGTGCTGGTGGTGGCGCCGGCGACGCGCGGGTTCACCGAGGTCGATCGCTGGGTCAACATTCTCGACGCCGAGAGCCAGGAGCAATCGGCGCAGTTGTTCGTCTATAAAGTGAAGAACCTCGTTGCGAAGGATCTGGCCGAGAGTCTGACCAACGCGTTCACTGACAAAAAGAACCAGAACAACCAGAATCAGAACAACCAGAACCAGCCGGCGGTG
>DATJXP010000041.1:0-3857 GCA_035500035.1 Candidatus Acidiferrum sp.
CGGGCCCAAGGTGCTGGCGCCGGCCGACTTCGAGCAGCAGATCAACAACCAGTACGGTGCGCAGGCCAAGGCCATCCTGGACGCACACCCGCACGCCAACGAAACCGAAGCGGCAAGAGCAGCGCGGCACGTGCGCAACGAATCGACGTTTTTCTGGAACGCGTGGGCGTGGGAACGTCAACAATCTTCTCACGGCAAAGGCAAGGTGTACGGTTACTTCTACAACAATCACGCACCGGAAGCGGAAGGTTCGGGGCATGGCAGCGATGTGCCGTTTGCGTTCCAGACGCTGGCCGGCCGCAAGGGAGTCACCGAGGCAGATCTGAAGTTGTCTGACATGATCAGTTCCTATTACGTCAATTTCGCCATCACCGGCGATCCCAATGGCAAGGGTCTGCCGCAATGGCCGGCCTTCACCAATGCCAACCAGAGCGTGATGGTGTTCGATGCCGCGCCGAGTGCACGGCCGTATCCGATGCTGGACAAGGTCAAACTGTACGACGCGTACTACAACATCAAGGGCAAATAACCGGGTGTGATTTCCGGGCATTAAAAAAGCCCCGCCAACTTTCGCTGGCGGGGCTTTTTGTTTGCTGCAGCTGGCGCCTTATTTCTTGGCGGCGGCTTTCTTCTCTTTCTCGATCACTTTCTCCGCCACGTTGGCTTTGACGCGAACGCCGGCCGTAGATTTGCTGATCGAGGATAATAGCGCATAACATGCGCGCCTCAATTGTCGTAGCCCCTATCCCGGCCCCTACCCTATCCCATGATCTCAACCGCCAACCTCACGATTCAATTCGGGGCGAAACCTCTTTTTGAAAACGTTTCGATCAAATTCAACAACGGCAACCACTATGGCCTGATCGGCGCCAATGGTTGTGGCAAGTCCACCCTGATGAAAATCCTCGGGGGCGAGCTGAAACCCACCTCGGGCCAGGTCATGCTGGAGCCACATATCCGTCTCGGCAAATTGCGGCAGGACCAATTTGCCTATGAACAGTTCTCTGTCATCGATACCGTCATCATGGGTCATGAAGAGTTGTGGCAAGTGAAGACTGAACGCGACCGTATTTACTCGCTGCCCGAAATGTCGGAGGAAGACGGCATGAAGGTGGCCGATCTGGAAGTGCGCTTTGCCGAGCTCGATGGCTACACAGCGGAAGCGCGCGCAGGTGAACTGTTGCTGGGTCTCGACATTCCGCTGCATCAGCACGACGGGCCGATGAGCAACATCGCGCCCGGCTGGAAGCTGCGCATACTGCTGGCGCAGGCCCTGTTCTCGGATCCGGAAGTATTGCTGCTCGACGAACCGACCAACAACCTCGACATCGACACCATCCGCTGGCTCGAGGGCGTGCTGCAGAAATCGAAGAGCACCATCATCATCATTTCGCATGACCGTCACTTCCTCAACAAAGTGTGCACCCATATTGCCGACATGGATTACGGCGAGGTGCGCGTCTATCCCGGCAACTACGACGACTTCATGATCGCCTCGACCCAGGCGCGCGAAAAACTGCTAAGCGACAATGCGAAGAAAAAGGAACAGATTGCCGATTTGCAGAGTTTCGTCAGCCGCTTCTCTGCCAATGCGTCCAAGGCCAAGCAGGCGACCTCACGCGCGCGGCAGATCGACAAGATCCAGTTGGAAGACATCAAACCCTCCAGCCGCGTCAGCCCTTACATACGCTTCAAGCAGAACAAGAAGCTGCATCGGCAGGCGATTACCGCCGAGAACATCAGCAAGAGTTTTGACCGTGTGCTATTCAAGAAGCTCGATTTGCAAATTGAAGCTGGCGAGCGAGTCGCCATCATCGGCCCCAACGGTGCCGGCAAAACCACGCTGTTGCGCTGCTTGCTGGGTGAACTTGCCACCGACACCGGCCGTGTGAAACTGGCCGAACAAGCCGAATACGGCTACTACGCCCAGGATCATCAGGCCGAATTCGCCGACGACATGACGTTGTTCAAGTGGATGAAGCAATGGACCGATGGCGATAACCAGTTGGTACGCGGCGCCCTCGGCCGCATGCTGTTTTCCGGTGACGAGCCGGAAAAATCGGTGAAGGTGATTTCCGGCGGCGAACAGGGCCGCATGCTGTTCGGCAAGTTCAGCCTGATCAATCCGAACATCCTCTTCCTGGACGAGCCAACCAACCATCTCGACATGGAATCCATCGAGGCGTTGAACCTGGCGCTGGAAAATTATCCCGGCACCCAGATCTTCGTCAGCCATGATCGCGAGTTTGTCTCGTCGCTGGCCACCCGCATCATCGACATGAAGCCGAGCGGCGTGGTGGATTTCAAGGGCAACTATGAGGAGTACCTGCGCAGCCAAGGCATTGACGGTTGAGCTGCCGACCATGCGCAGCGTAGTCCGCAAACCCTCCCCGCGTTGCAGCAGTTGCCTGCTGTCGCCCCGCTGGTGCGTATGTGCCGCCCAGCACGATGTGCAGGTGCCGCTGTCGGTTGCCGTGTTGAGCCATCAGCGTGAATTTACCAAGCCCAGCAGCACCGGCAATCTGATCAAACGCCTGTTGCCTGCCTCTGTGCAGCACCGCTGGGATCCGGCGGCACCACTATTGCCTGCACAAGTGGTGGATCCGCACCGTGAGCTGTGGATTCTGCATCCGCACGGTGAAGAGTTGCCTGCCACGGCAAGTGCAGACCGCACGCAAGTACTGCTGCTGGATGGTGCGTGGCTGGAAGCCAGCAGCATGGTGAAGCATGTGAAAAATTGGGGACGTCCGGTGCGGCTGCCGATGCAGGGCAAGAGCCGTTTCTGGTTGCGCAGCCAGCAGAGTGACGCCCACTTCTCCACCATCGAGGCACTGCTGTTTCTGCTACAGGCCCTGGGACTGCAACAAGCCCGTACCGAGTTACAACTTCAGTTTGAATTGCACGTCTATGCCGGCTTGCGTGCACGTGGCCGCATCGATGTAGCAGCGGAGTATCTGGCCACATCGCCGATCAGAACGGCTATGGCAGAGTATCTGCTGCAGCTCCATGCGCGCAGGCCGAATGACAATACGCCAGCATGAAAAAAGCCCCGTTAGCTAACGCCGACGGGGCTTTGTTTTGTAGCAAGCTGCGGTTTATTTCTTCGCAGCAGCCTTCTTCTCTTTCTCTTTCTCGATCACTTTTTCCGCCACGTTGGCCGGGCACGGATTGTAGTGCGAGAACTCCATCGAGAACTGGCCGCGGCCCGAGGTCATCGTGCGCAGCGTGCTGATGTAACCGAACATGTCGGCCAGCGGCACGTTGGCTTTGACGCGAACGCCGGTGGTGGTTTTTTCCTGGTCGAGAATCATGCCGCGACGACGGTTCAAGTCGCCGATCACGTCGCCGACGTTGTCGTTCGGGCTGTACACGTCGACCTTCATGATCGGCTCCAGCAACTGCGGGCCACACTTCGGCATCGACTGGCGGAAGGCAGCCTTGGCAGCGATTTCAAACGCGATCGCCGACGAGTCAACCGCGTGGAAGCCACCGTCGATCAGTTCGATTTCGACGTCGAGGACCGGGAAGCCCGCGAGCGGGCCGGTGTCCATCATCGACTTGAAGCCCTTGTCGATGGCGGGGAAGAACTCTTTCGGTACCGAGCCACCGACAACGGAGCTGATGAACTTGTAGCCGGAGTTGGTTTCGCCCGGACGGATCTTGTAGTCGATCTTGCCGTACTGACCGGAACCACCGGACTGTTTCTTGTGCGTGTAGCTGTCTTCGACTTCGCGCGTGATGGTTTCGCGGTACGCCACCTGCGGTGCACCGACGAGCAGTTCGACGCCGTAGGTACGCTTCAGGATGTCCACCTTGATGTCGAGGTGCAATTCGCCCATGCCCTTGAGGATGACTTC
>DATJXP010000042.1:0-7464 GCA_035500035.1 Candidatus Acidiferrum sp.
ACGAGGCTGGATAGAGAAAGAATTCGATACGCGCGTAGTGGTTGACGATGCCACGATGGAAACACCGACCCACAAAGTGGACTGCTTTCGTAACCGGGTGGCAGTGGAAATCGAGTGGAACAACAAGGATCCCTTCTACGACAGGGATCTCAACAATTTCCGCCTACTGTTCGATCTACGCGCGATCAGCGTGGGGGTCATCATCACACGATGTGATGAACTGCAGGATATCTTCAACGACCTTGGCCGCGGTTCGTCATACGGAAATTCAACGACGCATATGAGCAAACTTTTACCAAGAATTCATGGTGGCAGCGGAGCAGGCTGTCCGCTACTGGTGTTTGGTATCACCAAAAAACTGTACCAGGAAAACGCATGACCCCCTCCGAAGATTTGCTCAAAGCGATTGGCAACAAAAAATTCAGCACAGTGTTGGCCGACCCGCCTTGGCAGTTCCAGAACCGCACCGGAAAAATGGCGCCCGAACACAAGCGCCTGAGCCGCTACCCCACACTCACTTTGGACGAAATCAAAGCCATGCCGGTGGCATCGCTTACGAAAGATACGGCGCACCTGTATCTGTGGGTTCCCAATGCTTTGTTGGCAGAAGGCATGCAGGTGATGGAAAGCTGGGGCTTTACCTACAAAACCAACCTGATCTGGTACAAGGTCCGTAAAGACGGCGGTCCCGACCGTCGTGGCGTGGGTTTCTATTTTCGTAACGTAACGGAAATGATCCTGTTCGGTGTGCGCGGCAAGAATGCCCGCACTCTGCAACCAGGCAGGTCGCAGGAAAATCTGATCAGCTCGATGAAACGGGAACACAGCCGCAAACCGGATGAACAATATCGGCTAATCGAATCTTGCAGTTCTGGGCCTTATATCGAACTCTTCGCACGCGGCCCTCGCAAAGGCTGGACCGTCTGGGGCAATCAATCAGCGGAATACGCTCCGGACTGGAAGACTTACGCCAACCACTCAAGATCGAAGAGCGATGAAATACAGGGCAGGCTGATATGAGAATTCATTCAACCGACGGCAGCCATCAAAAACCCAAATTCTGTTTTTGACAGCTAATTCGCGTTGAAATCGCCCTGCAACTGCCGCCCGACCTGGCTCATGCGGCGGCCGTAGGAAAAATAGACGATGAGGCCGACGATGGCCCAGCCGAAGAACAGCTCGATGGTGTAAGTGCCGAGGCTGACGAATAATAACAAACAACCTGCCACCGCCGCCGGGCCGACGATCCAGATGAACGGCGTGCGGAAGTGACGCACGTGATCCGGCTGGGTCTTGCGCAACACCATCACGCCGATCGCCACCACCAGGAACGCGAACAAGGTGCCGGAGTTGGAGATGTCGGCCAGCACATCGACCGGGAAGATCGCCGCGAAGATCGCCACCGCGATACCGGTGGTCAGCGTTACCACGTGCGGCGTGTGGAAAGTTTTGTGCACCGCTGCGAACACTGTCGGCAACAGACCGTCGCGCGCCATGTTGAACAGGATGCGGGTCTGGCCGTAGATCATCATCAGGATCACCGACGGCAGCGCCAGCACCGCGGCCAGCGCCACGCCGTTGCCGATCAGCGGATGACCGAGCTGACGCAGGATGAACGCCAGCGGTTCCTTCGACTGCGACAGCGCGCCGCCAGGTTGTGCTCCCATAGCGCCGATCGCGGCATAGGCCACCAGCAAATAGAAGACGGTGCAGATGATCAGCGAGCCGATCAGACCGATCGGGATGTTGCGCTGCGGATTGGTGGTTTCTTCCGCCGCGGTCGAAACCGCATCGAAACCGACATAGGCGAAGAAGATGGACGCCGCCGCACCCAGCACACCAGTGCCAGACAACGGCGTGCCCCAACCCTTCGGCAGCATCGGTTCAAAGTTCATGCCTTGCACCGCCGGCAACGCCAAGGCGATGAAAGCCGTCAGCGCCACCAGCTTGACTATCACCAGCACGCTGGTGAACTTGGCGCTGCGCGACGTGCCTATCACCAGCAGCCAGGTGACGAACAGCGACACCAGAAACGCCAGCAGGTTGAAGCCGCCGTGGGCGGTGGTGCCATCGGGCAATGTGATGGTGTCAGCAGGGCCGGCCGTCAGGAACAGCGGCAAACCCAAGCCATTGCTGCGCAGGATGCCGTTCATGTAACCGGACCAACCCACCGCCACCGCACCGGCGGCGACTGCATATTCGAGGATCAGCGCCCAACCCACCGTCCATGCCACGACTTCGCCGAGCACGGCGTATGAATAGGTATAAGCGGAACCGGACACCGGCACCATCGCCGCAATCTCGGAATAGATCAGCGCGGTGAGCATGCACACGATGCCGGAGATGATGAACGAGATCAGCATGCCGGGACCGGCCTTGTTGGCGGCCACTGCCGTCAACACGAAGATGCCGGTGCCGATGACGGCGCCGATGCCGAGCAGGATCAATTGAAAGGCGCTGAGCTGGCGTTTGAGCGGTTGTTTCTCCGCATTGGCGATGATGTCGGCAAGCGATTTGACGCGCATGAAGCTCATGAGTCACCTGGAGTGTTGTTATGAAGTGTTGTCGTGGTTTGCGGCCTGACCGCAATGATTGCCCAAGCCCACCCAACCCGCAAGGTGGCTGAATGACGGAGCGCCGGCGCGCCGCGCACGAACCAATTGGCCAACATCGCGGCAAATACCGCATAATCCTGTCATCGATAGACAATATCTATGGTGGGGCATGAACCTGCGGGACTGGGAATATTTCGTCGCCGTGGCCGAGCACAAGCACTTCGGCCGCGCGGCCGAGGCCTGCCACGTCAGCCAGCCGACCTTGAGCGCGCAGTTGAAGAAGCTCGAACAGTATCTCGGCGTCAACCTGGTCGAGCGCGACAGCAAGCGCGTGTGGCTGACGCCGGTGGGCCAGGAAATGGCGGTGCGTGCTCGCCGCCTGCTCAACGAAGCCGAGGGTCTCAAGCAACTGGCGCGCAGCCAGCACAACCCGCTCGCCGGCGACATCCGGCTCGGCGCGTTTCCGACGCTGGCGCCCTATCTGCTGCCGCAAGTGCTGCCGCGCGTGAAGAAAAAACTGCCCGAGTTGCGCGTGTTCCTGGTGGAAGAAAAAACCCAGACACTGTTGCAGCAACTGCTGCAAGGCGAACTCGATGCGGCGTTGTTGGCACTGCCGGTGCCGGCCAACCAGTTCGACGCGATTCCGCTGTACAAGGAAGAGTTCCTGCTGGCGGTGCCGGCCGGCCATGCTCTCGCGCGCCGCAAGCACATCACGCTCGATGAATTACAGGGCCAGCAACTGATGCTGCTGGAAGAAGGCCACTGCCTGCGCGAGCAGGCGCTGTCGGTGTGCCAGCTGGCCGGCGCCGGCGAAAACAGCGCATTCCGCGCCAGCAGCCTGGAAACGCTGCAACAGATGGTGGTGGGCGGACTCGGCGTGACGCTGGTGCCGGCGATGGCGGCCAAGACCAATGTCGATGGCATCCGCTACATCAAGTTCGAGCAACCGCCGGTGCGCGAAATTGCGTTGGTGTTCCGTCACAGCGATTGGCGGCTGAAGCTGTGGCAGCAGTTGGCGCAGGTGTTGCGCGCTTGCTAATCGTTATTTTTGCTAAGCATTGCAGTTTTTATTGGTTGGGCACGACACCGTGGATTCACGACAATGCCGCGCCATGCCGAAAGGAGTCTCCATGAATTTCCAGCAATTGCGCATCATCCGCGAAACGGTGCGCTGCAACTACAACCTTACCGAGGTCGCCAGCCGGCTGTTCACGTCGCAGTCCGGCGTGTCCAAGCACATCAAGGACCTCGAAGACGAACTTGGCATCGAACTGTTCGAGCGCAAGGGCAAACGCCTGCTCGGCATGACGGCACCCGGCCGCGAACTGGCGAAGATCGTCGATCGCATGCTGCTCGATGCACAGAACATCAAGCAACTGGCCGAGCAGTACAGCCATCAGGACCAGGGCTTGCTGACGGTGGCGACCACGCACACGCAGGCGCGCTACATGCTGCCGACCATCGTCGCGCAGTTCAGGCTGAAGTATCCGAAAGTGAAATTGCATCTGCACCAGGGCAGCCCGCAGGAAATCGCGCAATTGCTGCTGGAAGGCCGCGCCGACATCGGCATCGCCACCGAGACCATCGGCAACGTCGAAGGTCTGCTGACGTTTCCGTTCCACAGTTGGCATCACGCCGTGGTGGTACCGGCCGGCCATGCGCTGGAGAAGCAAGTCGCGAAATTGCACAAGCAAGGCAAGAAGCTGACGCTGCAAGCCATCGCCGCGTATCCGGTCGTCACTTACCACGAAGGTTTCACCGGCCGTACCGCGTTGGACAAGGCGTTTCACGAAGCCGGGTTGACGCCGGACATCGTGTTGTCGGCACTCGACGCCGACATCATCAAGTCCTACGTTGAACTCGGGCTGGGTATCGGTATCGTCGCGTCGCTGGCGTTCGATGCCGGGCGCGATACCAACCTGCGCTTGCTCGACTGCACGCACTTGTTTCCCGCCAACGTCACCCGCATCGCCGTGCGCGAAGGCCAACTGCAGCGGCAGTTTGCTGACGATTTCATCGCGCTGTGCCGCGAATCCGGTAATACAACGCGAGGATAACGCACTCCAATCGTCGTGCCTGCGAAAGCAGGAACCCACAGAACCTGGCTTATGGGTTCCCGCATACGCGGGAATGACGGAGCGTCAGTGATGACCGGCGTAGGTCTTCTCGCCGGCGGTGACGCGCAACGTCGTCAACCGATTCTGCAGCGGCGGCAGCGGGCAGGTGGCGAATTCGGTGAACGCACACGGCGGGTTGTAGGCCTTGTTGAAGTTCACCCGTATCACGCCATCTTTCGGCATCGCCACATACATATAACGCGCGGCGCCATAGGTTTCCTTGCCGCTGGTGGCGTCGCTGAACATCACGAACAACTCGGTGGCGCCCGGCTCTTCCAGCACGGTGTCGAGCCGGTATTCCTTGCCGTCCTTGCTGAACACCAGCGCGCCCGGCGCCACCATGTCTTCGGTCATGCCGAGGATGTTGGTGATGGCGACTTTCTTGTTCTGATACGGCTCGAAGCGCGCATTGAACACGAACGAATCATCGCCCGGAAAGTAATCGAGACCTTTGAAATTCTTGCGGCTGGGACTCTCGCTGTCGCGCACGCGCACGCCGAGCTTGCCGGCCCGCTCGATCGCGAAGAACGTCAGCGAGGAGCTGTGCAACTGCGTGTAGTCATCGACTGCATCGGTTTTCAGCGCAAGCTCATGGACCGGCTTGCCGTCGCTGGTGATGCCGGCCGCTTTCTCGGCGATGAAGCTGACCTTGCCATCCTGTACGCGGAACACGCCGGCTTTCGCCGCGATGGCGGGATTGTCGAGATGCAGCGCGTTGGTTTTGTCGCGGCCGAACGTGTTGTCTCCATTCTTCAACCAGAACAGGCCGGCCAGCGTGGTCCAGCCGGTTTCGCTGGTCAGCGCGGTGACGCGATCCTGCTTCCATTGCACGAGCTCTTGTCGCTCGCGCGCGAGGTCATCGCCACTGGGCGCCGGCGGCGCCGCCAATACCGCCAATGCCGAGGCAATACCGAACCCGGCGAGCGTCAGCGCAATGCTGCTCCGGAAACCTTGTGTGGCCATTATTCACCTCCACTGATCAACCGCTGCCAACGCCATCGTTGCGCACCGTGAGCGAATCAATACGGAACGACCGGACAAATCCCCATTTGTTGCACTCGGCACCGGCTTGCAAGCCAATTGCATTGCGATGACCATAGCGCACCTGTTCCATTCTCCGCCACGACGACCGATGCGCCAACCGCTATTTATCCGCAATCACGCCAACTGGCGGCATTGGCTGCTCGTTCTGCTTTGCTGTGCGCCAGCCGCCGCGTTCGCCCACGGCGTCGCCAAGGGCGATGCCCGTTTCATCGAAAGCGTCAGCGGTCTGCAACTGGTGCCCTACCTGTATCTCGGCGCCAAGCACATGGTCACCGGCTACGATCATCTGCTGTTCCTGGCCGGCGTGATCTTCTTTTTATACCGGCTCAAGGACGTGGCGCTGTATGTCAGCCTGTTCGCGCTCGGCCATAGCATCACGTTGCTGCTCGGCGTGCTGGCGGGATTGCGGGTGAATCCGTTCGCGGTCGATGCCGTCATCGGCCTGTCGGTGGTGTACAAGGCGTTCGAGAACATGGGCGGTTTCCGCGCGCTGGGATTCAACCCGGATACGCGCTGGGCGGTGTGGCTGTTCGGCCTGGTGCATGGCTTCGGCCTGTCCACCAAGCTGCAGGACCTGCACCTGTCCAGCGACGCGCTGGTGCCGAACATGATCGCGTTCAACGTCGGCGTCGAGCTGGGCCAGTTCACCGCGTTGGCGCTGATCCTGCTGGCGTTCACCTGGTGGCGCCGGCACGAGTCGTTTTTGCGCCGCGCCTTTGCTACCAATGTTGCGCTGATGACGGCTGGCTTCGTGCTGTGCGGTTACCAGCTCACCGGTTTGTTGTTGTCTGTCTGATCCTGCGAGTGTCGCCATGAACATGTCGGTCGATTCCACCACTGCCCAACCTAAACCCGCGCAACTGTGGCGCAGTGTGCTGCTGGCCGCCGTTGCCGCCGCCGCGATCCTGGTGCTGGTAGTGCTGCCGGCCGAATACGGCATCGATCCCACCGGCTTCGGCGGCGCGATCGGCCTCACCAAAATGGCCGCGCCGTCGACCAAGCTGATCACGCTGACCGACAATATTGGCGGCAACCAAACATTGCGGCAGGCCGCGGTGCCCGATCCCGGCCAGCCGACGCCGCTGCCGAACCCGGCCGTGTTCCAGGATCAACCGCAGCCGCCAACCACGCGCACGCTGCAAGTGGTCGTGCCCGCCGGCAAGGGCACCGAAGTCAAACTGAAAATGCAGGAAGGCAAGGTGGCATTGTTCAGCTGGAGCAGCGGCAGCGACAAGGTTTACGCCGATTACCACGGCCACGATCCGTCGTTCGGTCCGGAGTTCTTCGTGCGCTACAAGGAAGACCAGGAGAACACCGGCGGCAACGGCTCGCTGACTGCACCATTCAGTGGCGAGCACGGCTGGTTCTGGCTCAACATCAACGACCATCCCGTCACCATCACGCTCACTGCCACCGGTTACTTCGACGACGTGATCGATTACGGCATTCTCAAGGAGTAGGGTCATTCGACGCATTGACTCGCCGCCGCCGCCACGGAGACAATCGTTGCCTTAGCAACGGATTTTTCTTCCATGGCCAAAAGCAGCTCACGCTCAAACAAGAATAACAATTCACTTATCGACCCGCGCGAGCCCATGGAGGACCTGATCCAGGTACGGCTTTCACGCCTGGTTGACGTGATTTCACAGCTGGCGCGCGGTTCCATCGGCCGCCACGGCCTGCGTACCACCGATCTGCGCATCCTCAATCTGCTGTACGACGCCGGCATGCTGAGCATCAACGAACTC
>DATJXP010000043.1:0-2256 GCA_035500035.1 Candidatus Acidiferrum sp.
CAAGGCAGCACCGCGTTCGGTCAGGGCAAGCTGCCCGCGCCGACCAAGTGAGGTAACGCTTGAGTCTGCTGGAATTCGCGAAGTCACTGGACTCCACGTCGCTTAGCACCACCTTCAAGTCCATCAGCTGGATCGTGCCCGTGGTGCAGTCCGTGCACATCCTGATGGTGGGCGTGGTGTTCGTCTCCATCATGATGATCTCGCTCAGGGTGCTCGACCGCGTGCGTGCCGACGAGCCGCTGGCGCAGGTCTGGCATCGCTTCGCGCCCTTCCTGTGGACCGGACTCGTGGTGATGGTGGTGACCGGCGTGCTGCTGGTCATTGCCGAACCGGTGCGCGAGATCATGACGCTGTCGTTCCGGCTCAAAATGCTGCTGCTCGTCGTTTGCGTCGTCAGTGCCGCGGCCTTCGGTCGTGTCATGCGTAACGCAGTTGCCGCAGCCGGAGCCGAACCGAAGTTGCCGTCGGGCTTGCGTATGACAGCAGTCGTCACGCTGGTGTTGTGGGTTGCGATCATCTTTCTCGGCCGGGCGATTGCCTATGACGACTCGGTGTGGGGCAACTGGTCACCGGCGGTCTTGCAGCGGGGGGGAGCGATATGACTACTGCTGCGCCGTCGTTCATCCATGACATCGAAGCTTCCGCCGTCGGCGAATGGATGCGCGGCAACCTGCTGGCCATGCCGTTGGTCAATGCCGCGCATGTAATGTGCGTGACGCTGGTGTTCGGCACCATCATCGTGGTCGATCTGCGCCTGCTGGGCCTGCTCGACCGGGGCCGTGCCATCACCCGCACCTCCGACGAAATGCTGCGGCTGACCTGGCTCGCGTTCGCCGGCGCCGTGGTGAGCGGTTCGCTGTTCTTCATCGCCAATGCCACCACTTACTGGTTCAACACGGCGTTCCGCGTCAAGATGCTGGCGATACTGCTGGCCGGCGTGAACATGGCCGTGTTCCAGTTCATCACGTTTCGCGGCGTCGCGCAGTGGGATCGCAACGCACCCACGCCGCGTGCGGCGAAAGCGGCCGCCGCGCTTTCCATCCTGATCTGGCTCACCGTGCTCATTCTCGGCCGCGTGATCGGCTACACCAAGGGGGTCGAAGTGGCGGTGCCGGAGAGTGTCAATTTCGATTTCGGTTCGCCGTGACATTCACCACACCGGTGTTTGACATTGGGACAGCCACCAATTCCGTTGACCAATTCCGAGGCCGGTGCGTGAAAGTTTTCTTCCTGTGCCTGCTCATCACCGCCGCGCTGGCCGACAGTGCGGTCGCTGCCGAGGGCAATACCCGTTGGCACGTGGTGCTCGCAGCAGTGGGCAACGAGCAGAACGTGTTCGACAACTTCGTCAACGACTTTGCCAAGCTGCTGAAAGGCCACAACGATATCGCCTCGTTCACCGAGCTGCACGCCAGCAACGATGAGCGCTGGCCAGCCAGCGGCTTGCAGGCGCTTGAGCGCACGATTACTGCGCTCAAGCCGCAGGAAGGAGAAGGCTGCCTGATTTATCTGACCGGCCATGGCGCGCCGGACGGACTGGCGATGTCGGCCGACACGCCGATGGTGTTCGTGCGGCCGACCCGCATGGAATCCATGCTGAACTCGTGCGCCGGGCGGCCGACGATACTGGTGGTTTCCGCCTGCTTCAGCGGCGTCTATGTAAAACCCGGCATTACCCGGCCGGAGCGCATCGTGCTGACGGCGAGCGCGCCCAACCTGACGTCGTTCGGCTGCTCCAACAATTTGCGCTACACGTTTTTCGACCAGTGCTTCATCGATGCCTGGCCACACCACGACAACTGGGGCACGCTCGCCGACGACGTCAAGAGTTGCGTCAATACCACCGAACGAAGAGGCAATTTCCCGGCGTCGAATCCGCAGGTGTTTTTCGGCCCCAACATGCGCGCATTGGCACTGCCGGCGCTGGAAACGAGGAGTGCGGGGTAAAGGATCAAAAGGGGCAGATACCGTCCTGGATTCAAAGCTTCAAGCCCGACAAAAACTCGATAGCAGGCAGAATCTGTTCGCCGCTTTGCCAGGTCTTGGCCTGCTTCAATTCGCCGACCACTTGCACTCTCGGCAACGTCAAGCCAGGCAAGAACCTTTTGAAGTTGGAACTCAAACTGGCGTCCTGCCACTTCACCTCCACCATGCTATGCGGCTTCTTGTTGCTGGTCAGCAGAAAGTCGATCTCATGGCCTTCCTTGTTGCGAATGTAGTGGAGTTCATAACTGGCACCATCCTCGTCGGTGGCAC
>DATJXP010000044.1:0-4466 GCA_035500035.1 Candidatus Acidiferrum sp.
AGTTTCCGGTCGCCGCGCTGGGTGCGTTCAAGACCGGTGCCGTCGTCGTCAACATCAATCCGCTGTACACGCCGCAGGAATTGCTCGGCATCCTCCACGACAGCGGCGCCGCCGTGCTGGTGGTACTGGCCAACGTCGCCCACACCGTCGCCGCGGTGATCGAACGCACGTCGGTGCAACGCGTGGTGATCACCGAAGTCGGCGATCTGCTGGGGCCGGTCGCCGGCTGGCTGACCAACTTTGCCGTGCGCCATGTGCGCAAGATGATCCGGCACTACCACATCGGCGGCAGCCTGCGCTTTGCCCACGTGCTGCAGCGCGGCAGTGCGTTGCAGCATCGTCACGGCGTGCCGGCGGCAAATTACCCGGCCGATGATCTCGCTGTGCTGCAGTACACCGGCGGCACCACCGGCGTGTCGAAGGCGGCCATGCTGACGCACCGCAACCTGCTCGATAACGTCGGCCAGATCGTCGAGACGATGCAGCACGACTGCCCCGGCAGCGGCGCACTGATGGTGGCGCCGTTGCCGCTGTACCACATCTACGCGTTCTGCCTGAACTTCCTGCTGTCGCAGCACAAGGGGCATCACGTGCTGTTGATTCCGAATCCGCGCGACGCCGACGGCATGGCCAAAACGCTGGCCAAGGTGCGCATGAACGGCTTCATCGGCATCAACACGCTGTACCAGAATCTGGTCAATCATGCCGGCTTCCGCCGGCTCGATTTCAGTCACTTGCAGGTGGCGACGTCGGGCGGCATGGCGCTGTCGCCGCAGGTGGTGGCGCGTTGGCTGGAACTCACCGGCAAATCGATACTCGAAGGTTACGGCCTCACCGAATGCTCGCCGATGGTGTCGTGCAACACGTACGCGCAACAGCGGCTCGGCACCGCCGGCAAGGTGGCGCGACGCACCGAACTGCGGCTGGTGCAGGCCGATGGCAGCCTGGCCGCCGTCGATGAGCCCGGCGAAATCTGCGTGCGCGGGCCGCAGGTGATGCGCGGCTACTGGAACAACGCCACCGAAACCGCGCAAGTGCTCGATGCTGAAGGCTGGTTGCGCACCGGCGACATCGGCAAGCTCGATGCCGACGGCTTTCTTACCATCGTCGATCGCATCAAGGATCTGATCGTCGTGTCCGGCTTCAACGTGTATCCGGCCGAGATCGAAGAACACGTACTGCGTCATCCCGACATCAGCGATGCCTGCGCCATCGGCTGCGGCGACGACCTGGCGCCGCGCATCAAGCTGTTCATCGTCAGCCGCAATCCGGCGCTGACGGCGGAGCAGGTGTTGACCCATTGCCGCGGCGGACTCGCCGGCTACAAGGTGCCGAAGGAAGTGGAATTCCGCAGCACGCTGCCGAAGTCCGCCGTGGGAAAAGTGCTGCGGCGCGAATTGCGGCAACAATCGGCGTAGTGAACCCCGCATGCAGTTGCGCCAGCGTTCGTCTTCATCAGTTCCCGTTTTCACGCAGCCGTTGCATCCGGTGTTGCAGCGCATCCTGGCCGTGCGCGGCGTAGCCAGCGATGAACAATTGCAACTGCCGCTGGCCGGTTTGTTGCCGCCGGCAACGCTGAAAGGATTGGATGACGCAGTGGCGTTGCTGCTGATGATGCGCACAAAACGCGTGCTGATCGTCGCCGACTACGACGCCGACGGCGCCACCAGTTGCGCGCTGGCAATGGTGGGGCTGCGCCAGCTCGGCTTTGCTCACGCCGATTACCTGGTGCCGAACCGGTTCGAGTTCGGCTATGGGCTGACGCCACCCATCGTCGAACTGGCACGTGCGAAAAATCCCGACGTGCTGATCACGGTCGACAACGGCATTGCCAGCCATGCCGGCATCGCGCTGGCGCGGCAGTATGGCATCGAGGTGGTGGTCACCGATCATCATTTGCCGGCGGCTACGCTGCCGGCAGCATCCGCCATCGTCAATCCGAATCAACCTGGCTGTGGTTTCGCCAGCAAGGCGCTGGCCGGCGTCGGCGTGGTGTTCTACTTGTTGCTCGGCTTGCGCAAGGCGTTGCGTGAGGGTGGCGAATTCAGCGACACGAAACCGGAACCCAACCTGGCGTCGCTGCTGGATCTGGTCGCGCTCGGCACCGTGGCCGACGTGGTGCCGCTCGACGACAATAATCGCTGCCTGGTCAAGCATGGATTGGCGCTGATCCGCCAGCGTCGTTGCCGGCCCGGCATCACGGCGTTGCTGGAAGTCGGTGGCCGCGATCCGGCGCGCTGCGTCGCCAGCGATCTCGGTTTCGCCGCCGGGCCGCGACTCAATGCCGCCGGCCGCCTCGACGACATGAGTCTCGGCATCGAGTGCCTGCTCACCGACGATCCGCTGCAAGCGGCGACGATGGCGCAACAGCTCGACGCACTGAACCGCGACCGCAAGCTGATCGAGCAGGAGATGCAGGACAGTGCGTTGCAACAACTGGAAACGCTGACGTTGAGTGACGAAGAACACGCCAGCTTGTGCTTGTACGATTCCAGTTGGCATCAAGGCGTGATCGGCCTGTTGGCCTCGCGCCTGAAAGACAGGCTGCATTGCCCGGTACTGGTGTTCGCCGATGCCGGTGTCGATGCCGACGGTGAGCCGCTGGTAAAAGGCTCGGCCCGTTCGATTGCCGGCATCCACATGCGCGACCTGCTCGACAGCGTGGCGACTCACAATCCCGGGCTGCTCGACAAGTTCGGCGGTCACGCGATGGCGGCCGGACTGACGCTGGCGAAAAAACACTTCGACGTTTTTGCCGCCGCCATCGACGCCGAAGTGCGGCGCAACGTCGATCCCGGCGTGCTGCAGCGCGAAACCTGGCACGACGGCGAATTGCCGGGCGAATGCCTGACGCTGCCATTTGCCGAGCAACTGCGATTGCTGATGCCGTGGGGCCAGCAGTTTCCCGAACCGTTGTTTCTCGGAGATTTCACCATCCGCAACCAGCGCGTACTGGCCGAACGTCATCTCAAGCTGAGTGTGACAACCGGTGCCGCCGTCATCGACGCCATTGCGTTCCAGCAGGCGCCGTTGCTGCAAGCCGACGCGCGTCGTGTGCGGTTGCTGTACAAGCTCGACGTCAATGAGTACCGTGGCGAGCGTGCGCCGCAACTCGTGGTCGAACACCTCGAATATCTGTAGTCCCGGGTTTTACTATGCAACTGACCGCCTTCAAACACCGACCGTTCAAGCTGTACTGGCTGGCGCGGTTCACTGCCACCTTTGCCGTACAAGTGATTTCGGTCGCTGTCGCCTGGCAGGTTTACGACATCACGCGCGATGCTTTCGATCTCGGCATCCTCGGCATCGTGCAGTTCCTGCCGATGCTGCTGCTGGTGCTGATCACCGGCGCCACCGCCGACCGTTTCGGCCATCGCCGCGTCATGGTGTTGTCGGTGGCGGTGGAAGTGTTGTGCGCGCTGGCGATCCTCGCGTTCGCATGGCATGGTCTGTCGTCGCCGATGCCGATTTTCGTCGTGTTGACGGTGCTCGCCGTGGCGCGCGCCTTTTTCGGCCCCGCCTCGCAGGCACTTACTGTGCACCTGGTACCGAAGCTGGATTTTGCCAATGCCATCGCCTGGAACGCATCGGCGTGGCAGATCGCAACCATCGTCGGCCCGATGGCGGGCGGCCTGCTGTATGGCGCCGGTGCCTCGGTGGCGTACGGCACTTCGCTGCTGCTGATTGTCCTGTCGCTGGTGTTGCTGCTGCAGATTCCGGATCCACCCAAGCCGGCAGAAATACGCAAAATAACTTTCGCATCACTGTTTGAAGGCCTGCATTTCATACGTCGCGAACGCCTGGTGCTGGGCGCGATCTCGCTCGATCTGTTCGCCGTACTGCTCGGTGGTGCAGTAGCGCTGATGCCGGTCTATGCACGCGACATCCTGCAATTGGGCCCGTGGGGATTGGGTCTCTTGCGCGCAGCGCCAGGCGTCGGCGCCGTGCTGATGACACTCGCGCTGTCGGCAATGCCGGTGCGCGATCATGCCGGCAAGGTACTGCTGTTCTTCGTCGGGTTGTTTGGCCTCTTCACCGTCGGCTTCGGCGTCTCGACCACGCCGTGGCTGTCGATCCTGATGCTGGCTCTGCTCGGCGCTGCCGACACCATCAGCGTAGTGATCCGCGAAACCCTGCTGCAGCTGTGGACCCCCGACGCCGTGCGCGGCCGCGTCAACGCCGTCAACATGGTGTTCGTCGGCGCCTCCAACGAACTCGGCGAATTCCGCGCCGGCCTGATGGCCGCGTGGATCGGCGCCGTGCCAGCCGTAGTTGTCGGCGGCATCGGTGCTATCGGTGTGGCGGCGTTGTGGGGCATCCTGTTTCCCACCTTGCGTGATGCGCGTTATCTCGATGGGCGGAAGTGACTCCGCAATTCTTGTTCGTGCATTTGCGCACGCTGGCTTGGCAAGCATGGCATGGGGAAACGCCGTGAACCCATCCCTGGGGGCTCGCTCTGCAACGTC
>DATJXP010000045.1:0-3745 GCA_035500035.1 Candidatus Acidiferrum sp.
AGGGTGACCCGCAAGTCGGTGGCGCATCTGCGGCTTGCCAGCGGCATCCAGGCATTTGCCCAGATCAAGAGCGTGGCAGTTTTGCACTGATCGTGTAAATTCGGATTTCAGGACACTGCGTCGGCGGACGACGACACAACAACGGGATCGCCTGTGACCGGCAACGACCACAACACCTCGCGCTCGCTGTACCAGAATGACGTCGAATTCCGGCGCGATACCCGCCATATCCGCCAGTACCTGGAGCAGTCGCGCACATGGCGCAACCTCGTGCTGCTGCTGGTGATACTGTCGCCGTTCGCCTGTTTTACGTTCTATTTCTCGGCTTTGAAGCATCGCGAAAATGCGGCACTGCAGGCGCAGTTGCTCAACCTCACCCGTACCGTGGCGGCCAGTTTCGATGCCGCCAGGCACGGGGCATTGGTATCTGACGCCACCACGGGCCCCGCTTATCGCGAACTGCTGACGTCATTGTCCGCCGTACGCGATGGTTTTCCGCCCATTCAGCGGCTGTACACACTGGTGCTGCGGGACGACGGCACCTACATCGTGCTCGACACCGACGATGTGGCCGTTTCCGCATCGGCAGTGCCTCCGGCACTGTTGCGGCTGTATCCGGCCGGCGCCGGCGAACAAGCGCGCTGGCAGCAACTGCGGCAACAGGAATCGTGGGTTTCCGCCGCCGGCACGCCGCCGCTGGCCTGCGTCCGGCTTGCAGGCAGTGCCGCTGCCGGCCTGACCGTGCTGTGCGCCGATTTCGTCGCCGACGCGCTGCGCATCAGCGACAGCTTGCTGGCACCCGATTCGCTGATGGCGATCATGTTCACCGCGCTGGCCAGCGTGCTGCTGGTGTACAGCGTCATGAAAAACCACGAGCAGGTGACGAAGTCGTTGCAACTGGTGGAAAAGCAGCGCGACCTGTTCCTCGAATACTCGCACACCGATCCGCTGACCGGCGCGCTCAACCGCCGCGTATTCCGTTCCGCCTACCGCGTCGCCGAGGCCCAACTGCGCCGCAACAACCTGCCGTTTGCGCTGATCGCCATCGACATCGACCATTTCAAGCAGATCAATGACCGCTACGGCCACGACCTCGGCGACCTGGTATTGCGCACGATGGTGCAGGAACTGCAGAAGATCATCCGTCCCAGCGACATCCTGATGCGCATGGGCGGCGAGGAATTTTCCATCCTGTGCAACCTGGCGGACGAACGACAGGCGCTGTCGATGGCGGAGAAATTGCGTGAAACCGCCGCGCGCATCGAGCTCACAACCGCCGATGGCCGCAGCGTGAAGTTCACCATCAGCCTCGGTGTGCACATCATCGGCAACGCCGACACCATGGATACCGCGCGCAAATACGCCGACATCGCGCTGTACCACGCCAAGGGCGGCGGCCGTAACCGTACCGTCATCTACTCGATCGGTCTCGACGAAAAACCGGCGTAGCCTGTATCACGCACCGCGAAACCAGCCGGCGATGCTGTAGCGCCGCCGCGAGGCCGGCTTCACTTCGTGCGGGAATTCCTCGCTGAGAAACACCACCAGCCGGTTCCGTGCCGGCAGTACGGTAGCGGCGATTTCGTCAGCGTCGCCGCGATACAGCACCAACTCGCCACCGTCTTCGGTCCGCCAATTTTCGTTCAGATAAAACACGGACGATACCAACCGACTGCGTTCGCCTTTGAACGCATCGACATGCTTGCGGTAGAACGCGCCCGGCTCATAGCAGGCGAAGTGACTTTCGTAACGGAACAGCCCCAGATAAAGCGAACGATTCAGCTCGAGCCGCAATTGCTCCATGTGCTGCACAAAGGCGGCGCTGGCGGCATCACCCTCGTCCAGCCAGGCGATGCGATCGCCGCGCACGCCAACATCCACTTGCAGATCGCCGCCACGGCCGATGCCGGCGGATTTGCCGGCCCGATCGAGATGACGTTGAGCGGAAACAATGAGCGCCTGCAATTCGCGCGGCGGCAGCAGGTCATCGACGATGGCGAAGCCCTGCTTCGCCAGCGCATCGATCATTGCTGTTTGGCTTTGGCGGGAGCCCCGGCAGGCGCAGTCGGCGTGGTGGGCAAACCCATCATGCCCTTCAGCAACGCCGCCATTTCCGGCAGTTCGCCGACCACGTTGAAGTTGCCGAACGACTGGCTGTCGGCCTTGCCGATGGCATAGTCGAGTGGGATCAGGCCGCGGTTGTCCTTGGCGTTGAGATCGCCGCCGTGGGCGACGATGAACTTGACCACTTCAGTCCAGTTTTGCCTGGCACTGGTGTGCAGCGGCGTTTCGCCGGTGGCGTTTTTCTGGTTGATGTCGGCACCGGCCTTGACCAACAGCTCGAGCCCCTGGATCACCGTGGTTTCGTTCTTGTTGCGATTGCGGCTGCCGCCCTTGTTGGTCAGCGCATTCATCGGCGTGACACCGGTGATGGTACCGATCGACATGTCGGCGTGACGTTCGAGCAACAACTTCATCATGTCGACGTCGCCGCCGTAGGCTGCGCGCTGCAACGGCGTCGAGCCGGTGGTCATCACCGGATTGTCGCCGGCGCGATCGTTGAAGATCTGGCGCGGCGGCGGCGACAGCTTCAACGCATAGTTCGGATCGGCACCGCGGTCGAGCAGCATACGGGCGATGTCGAGGCCGGTGGTGGCGTCCACTGCCGGCAAATCGCCACGCGCGCTGGCGGGCAGGATGTTCATGTCCGCCGCCGCATACAGCGGAGTGCGGCCCCAGTAATCCCATTGGTTGACGTCGGCACCGCGCTCGACCAGCAGCTTGGCGGCGTCGAAGTGCAGGTTCAGCAACGCCAGGATCAACGGCGATACGTTGTCCGGGTCCGGCTTGTTGACGTCGGCACCGGCGTCGAGCAGCAGCTTGATGCAGGTTATGCAGTTTTCGCGGGCGGCGTATAACAGCGGCGTCAGACCGCCCGTCATCATTTCCTTCACGCGTGGTTCGGACGTGGTGCGGCGCTCCCAGTTGCGATCGATGGCGCGCTTGTTGGCATCGGCCTTGTTCTTCAGCAGGAACTTGACCATGTCGCCCTGGTTGCGGGCGGCGGCCCACATCAGCGCGGTCTGGCCGCCCCATTTTTCGGCGCTGTCCACCTTGGCACCGTGTTTCAGCAGCAGCTCGGCGGCTTTGATGTTGCCGGTGCGGGCCACCGCCATCAGTGCGGTCTGTCCTTCCGGGTTGGCGGATTCGACATCGGCACCGGCATCGAGCAACAGCTTCATCATGTCGTAGTTACCGACGGTGGCGGCTTCCATCAACGGCGACGAGCCGTAATTGTTGTGCGTGTTGGGCTTGGCTTCGGAGCGCAGCAAGGCCTTGGCGAGATCGAGATTGCCGTAATACGCGGCCCAGTGCAGCGCCGTGGTGCCGTCGGCGGACGGCTGGTTGACGTCGGTGCCCGACTTCAGCAGTGTCATTGCGGCGGCGAAGTCCTTGTTTTCGACGGCATCGACCAGCGTTTGCGCCTGCAGCGGCAGGCTCAGCGCCATCAATGCGCCCAGTACGAGTTTTTTCATGTGTGCGATTCTGTGTTCGGCTTGCGTGACTGTCTGGTAAACGCGGTTATTACACGTCGGCGATCAGGCCGGTGCTGTCGCCAAAATGCTCGAGCGGCACGTTGGCGCGGTTGAGTACCGTCAACATCACGTTGGCGAGCGGCGTATCCTTCGGCGCGACGATGTGCTGGCCGCCCTTCACCTTGCCGGCCGCCTTGCCCATCATCAAC
>DATJXP010000046.1:0-4850 GCA_035500035.1 Candidatus Acidiferrum sp.
ACGACCGCGGCGATTTCGCCGGCACCGACCAGCCCGAACAGGCGTTTGCCCTGGCGCAGGTCGAACACGGCGCCGGCCACGGCCCAGAATTCGAGACCGGTGAGGATGAACTGTACGTCCTTCCAGATCATCAGCAGGAAGCCGATCCAGCGCGACGTGGTGAACACGCTGCCGAGATACAGCAGCAGCGTGGCGGTGGCCATCAACAGCAGCACTGCCATGAACAGATGCGACGGCGGGAAGCGACCTTCGGCGCGCGCGAACGCGGTGCCGATCAACACCGTAACGACAGCCGACACCATGTAGACATAGGGCAAGGCGGAAGCGTCGAACGACGACAGGAACAGCGCGTTGGCCGGTGCTTCGAAGAACACGAAGCCGGTACCCATGCAGAACGCATGGACCAACAACAGCAGCAACGGTTTTCCTTCTCCCTGCCTGACATCGAGATTGGCGGCCAGTGCTGCCGCGACGCGTTGCATGAAGTAGAACGGCTCCTGACTGGCTGACTGCTGGAGGGGAACGTCAGGAATGATAGAGCAGCCCCACGGCGGGCACCATCGTCAACGGCCGACCTCGGACACGAAGGTGCGCAACTTGCCGGCTTCGGTGCGGGCGATGGAGTCGCGTACCGACACGGTGAACTCGAACGCCGCGCCGAATTCCTCGGCAAGGATGGCGAACAGTTCGGCCTGCTCCGCCGCGGTCAGCTCGCGCGACAACACCAGCACCGCTTCGATGCGGCTCAGCGTCTTCTGCACGATCTGGAACTCGCGGATGCAGGCAATGCGGCTGATGCGGTAGTAGCCAGTGTCCGCCCGGCGCCGCTCGCCGGTCGGCAACGTCAGGTAATCGTAGGCGCGGCCGACGATGCGCCGCAGCACCGGCAGCCCGCGCCCGCACTTGCAGGGTGCGCCCACTTCGGCCAGATCGCCGATCTCGTAGCGGATCAGCGGGCAGGCAAAGTTGTGCAGCGGCGTGATGACGACGCGGCCGACTTCACCCGGCCGGCACGGCTGTCCGTCGGCATCCAGCACTTCGAGCAGCACCGCTTCCGACTGCACGTGGAAATGCGGACTCGCCTCCGGGCACTGCAGCGCCAGGTAACCACCTTCGGCCGCCGTATAGTTGTGGACGATGTGGCAACCGAAGATTTGCCGGCACAGCTCGCGCAACGAGTCATCGACGATTTCGCTCAGCGTCCATACGCTGCGTAAGCGCAGCGGCGTGGGCGAATCACGGAAGTGCGCCAACAGCAAGCGCAGGTTGGCCGGAAACGTGAACAGGTAAGCCGGTTGCAACCGCAGCAGGAACGCGGCCTGGTCCGGGATGGCAACACGATCGTCCATGATGCCGACCTGGCCGGTTGGCCACAGCTGATTGGTCGGCGGGCCATAGTCCGGCCACATCAGGCCGCTTGGCGAATACACCAGCGCTTCCTGCTCGGGAGTCAGTCCGCGCGGCATCCGGCGAATGCGGGCCATGCTGCCGAGCGGATCGTCGCGGTGCCAGTGCTCCTCGCGGACCAGGATGGCGTTCCACATCAGGTTGGCCAGCGCCGTCTTCCTGATCCTGACCGGAATGCCGGACGAGCCTCCGGTCGTCACCGAGGTCAACGCGCCGTGGGAAGCCGGGTACGATTTCGCCAGCAAGGCATCGCCCGCTTGCTGCACTTCGCGCCGCGTCAGCACCGGAATGCGGGACCACGCCGCTTCCGTCAGATTGGCGGGATCGATGCCGCGCAAGCGTTCCGCGTAGAACGGCACCGACTGCAGCGTATGCGCCAACAACGCGCGCAACTGCGTCCATTGGTGATTCCTGATCCTGGCCGGCCCCCACCACTGCGAGGCTTCGAGTCGTCGTTGCTGTGCCAGCAGTTCGGTAATCACCGCAGCATTCCGCGCCGGCTCAGTCGTCACTCTTCGGCGGTTCGGTCGATGGCAGCAGGTAACCGTGCTGCGTCATGTCCATCGCCGGCGAGTATTCACACGGTACGCAGTTCGGCAGGAACAGCTCCGGCGTGCGACCGCTGACGGGGTTCTTGTAGCCCCACCACATCGGCAGAATTTTCGGCCATTCCCACGCTTCGCCGGTGCCGCCGCGGAAATGTTCCTGCAAGCGGCCGAGTTCGGTGATAGGCACGTCCGGCTTGTATTGATTGACCAACGCGGTGCCGATGAAACGCTGCGGCCGTGGCGGTGCGTTGGGATTGGGCGCCGGTGGCGGTGTCGCCGGCCGCGGCGTTTCCGAGACGACGGCTCGCTCTTTGGCGCCGGCCCAGCCGGCTTTCCAGTTCGGCATCTCGAAGTACGGTTCGTCGAGCGACAGATTCCACAAGCGCCAGATACCGTCTTCCAGAATGAAATGATCGTCCGGATACATCGCGCCGAACAGCGTGCCGCCGCTCGTCTTCGACGTGTTGGGATGGAACAGATAAGTGCGCACGCGCGCCGAGCGGCCGTCGGGCGCCACGTTGATCACCGGCTGGATGCGCCAGTGGAAGGCGATGCCGGCCTTCTTCGCATCGAGCCGCACCGGATCGCCGTATTCGAGGAACAAACCCTTCGAGATGCGCGGATAGCTGGTGTAGTAGCCGGCGAATGGAATCTGCTTGGTGCCGGTTTTGCCGAACAATTCCGACAACCAGTCCCACTGCGAATCATCGGCGAAGAAACCGTACGACGCCGACACATGCTCGGCGGCGTCATAAGCCGTGGCCACCATCACGCGGCGCGCAACATCCTTCATGCGTGCCGCAGTATCGCTCGAGGCCTGCTTCGCCGCGGGCGCGGCAATGGCGCCAGTGAGCGGCTGCATGGCGACCAGCTTCATGCCGGCTGGAGCCGTCACCGGTTTGCCAGTAACAGGATGAGCGGCGACGAAAGCGGGGATCACGCGATCCTGCGCACCGGCATCGCCAGACGGCAGCGCTTTGTCCGGTGCCTGCGCGCCGGACAATTTTTCGACGATGCGGCTCTTGCCCCAACCCTTGGCATAGTCGGCGCGAAACAGCGGAAATACCCGCATTTCCCGCACTTTCCACACACCGTCTTCCTTGATGAAGCGGTTGTCGAAGGTCGACACTTCCCAGTAACCCTCGCCCTTGTCCGCCTCGCCCAGCAAGCCCATCTCGATGCCGCGTACATGCGCTTCGTGCCGGCCTTGTTCGAAACTCACCACGGTGTCGAACTGCAAACGGTCGTTGAGCACGCCGTGCGTCAAGCCGGCCGGCCCCATGCGTTCGTGCGCCTTGCGCACGCCCTTGGTGCCGACGTAGATACCGTTGCCGCCGAGTTCATAGACACCGTTCGGCGCGAACAGATCGGTGACGTCGTCCCACATGCGGCGGTTGACGTAATAGCCGTAGGCGGCCTGCAGGTTGCGCACCAGTTGCTCGTCGTTCAGCACGGCGATGCGCTCCGCCAACTCGTCGAGCGTCGCCGCGCTCTTCGGCGCGGCGCCAACGGGCTTGGGAATCGGAATGCCGCGTTGGTCAGGCGTGAAGTGGTACGGCAGGATGCCGACATCCTGGCCTTTCCAGTTGATCCAGCCGGTTTCGTACGGGCCGGCATATTGCGGGAAGGCGTGATGCACGCTGATCTTCCACTTGCCGTCTTCGCGCACATATTCGTTTTCGTACACGGCGCCCTGCAGGCTGGCATTGCCCTTGTCGTCGCACAGCAGCGCAAAACCGTACCAGCGCCCCTTGGCCGACTCGCCATCGACCGACAGGTTGACCACCGGGTGATCGATGATCTGGGTGTGCACTGCACCCGGCTTCAGCCCCTGCTGACCGTCACCTTCGTGGGTGGCGAGGTAGTCGGCTATGGCTTTGCGGCCATGGATGGTTTCGTCATCGAAAATATAGGTGGCATTGGTGGCGAACAGGTCCGCCATCTCGTTCCACAGGCCGTATTGCGAGTACTGGGCATAGGTACGTTGCAGGTTCTTGACGGCTCGCAGCGACTCGACGCGATCGACGTCGCGCGCCAGGTCGTCGAGCGGGTTCTGGCTGACGGCGATGGCCGGCAGCAGCACGCCGGCAACCAACGCCAAACCGATGGATAAACGCCTGAAAAAATGTGACACGCAACCTCCCCTGTATGGAATGAACCCGAGTGGCACGGGTACCCCCTATTATTCAGGGAAATCCCCGGCGTAAAAAAGGACAATTCGGGGACATGACGCCGTATGGATGGACGCTCCGGCTTTATTTGTTTACTCTTTCCCGGCTTGCTGCGGGTATCGTCCAAGCAGCGGAAAACACTCACTAATTCTAACGATAGACACGGGGAAACCATGCGCAAGAGCGGAGTTTTCACTCATCCCGCCCTGAGGCTGTCCGTCGCCTGCGCGACGCTGACCTGGCTCACCCTTGCAGCTCCTCTCGCCCAGGCCCAGGCGGCCGCGAGTGCGGCGCCGAACAACGACGGCGGCAAGGCCTTCAACGACATCGTCAACAACTACTGCCTGAAGTGCCACAACTCGGAAGACTGGGCCGGCAAACTGGACATGGACGGCATGGATCTGGCCCACGTCGGCATGAACCCGGACGTGTGGGAAAAAGCCATCGGCAAACTGCGCGGCCGCCTGATGCCGCCGGCCGGCCAGCCGCAACCGGCCCAGGACCAGGTTGACGCTGCCGTCGGCTACCTCGAAACCTCGATCGATGCCGCCGCCAAGACCAGCCAGATCGGTCACGTGCCGATCCAGCGCCTGAACCGCACCGAGTTCGCCGCCACCATCAAGGGTCTGATCGGCGTCGATATCGATCCCAAGCAGGCGCTGCCGAGCGACATCGAAGTCGAAGGCTTCAACAACATCGCCGGCGCGCTGGGCATTTCGCCGTC
>DATJXP010000047.1:0-11560 GCA_035500035.1 Candidatus Acidiferrum sp.
CGTATCCGCCTGCCCTCGCCCAAGCAAGGACTCGGCTTCCTCGCCGCCGGTGCGCTCGACATGGGCCTGTCGGCGCTGGTGCTGTGGTTGCTGCTGCCGGCCGGCAGCATCGCCTACGGGCCGTTCGCCGCGATCTACACCTTCGCCATCGCGATGGGCCTCGTCAGCCAGATTCCCGGCGGCGTCGGCGTGTTCGAAGCAATCATCCTGTCCGCCATCGGCGGCAAGATCGACTCGGCCAGCATCGCCGGCGCTCTCGTGCTGTATCGCCTTACCTATTACGTACTGCCGCTCTTGGTCGCTACCGGCCTCGTGGTCTGGTACGAACTGCTGAACAACCTGCTGAAGCCGCTGCACCGCGTGTTCATCGGCCTTGCGCCCAACCTGCTCGGCATGACGGCCATGCTGGTCGGCGCGCTGCTGGTGTTTTCCGGCGCCACGCCGACCACGCCGGAAGCCGAACAAACGCTGCAAACCGGCGTGCCGCTGTTCCTGGTCGAAGCCTCGCACTTTCTCGGCAGCATCGCCGGCCTGGCGTTGCTGCTGGTGACGCGCGGACTGGTGCATCGCCAGAACGGCGCCTGGCTGATCGCCTTCATCAGTGCGCTGATCGGCGCGTTGCTGGCCCTGCCGAAAGGCGTCGCGGTGCTGGAGCTGAACATTTCGCTGTTGCTCTGCGTTTACCTGTGGATGTCGCGCCATTTGTTCACGCGCCACTCGATGCTGATGAACGGCACGCTCAGCGGTCACTGGTGGCTGTACCTGATCGCCATCCTGTCGTGCAGCCTGTGGCTGCTGTTCTTCGCCTACCAGGATGTCGATTACTCCGACCAGTTGTGGTGGGAGTTCGCGTTCGACGCTCACGCGCCGCGCTCGCTGCGCTCGATGCTGGCCGTGATCCTGCTGACCATGGTGATCGGCATCTGGCAACTGCTGCGTGAACCCGACGTGGCCGAGCAGCCGCCGGACGCCGACGCCATCGCCAGGGCCGTCGGCATCGCGATGGCGCAGGACAATCCCGACGCGCTGCTGGTCGGCATGGGCGACAAATCGCTGCTGTTCTCCGAGAACGGCAGCGCCTTCATCCAGTACCGCAAGGCCGGGCGCTCGTGGATCGCGCTGTTCGATCCGGTCGGCCCCGCCGAGGAACATGCCGACCTGATCCTCGATTTCGTCGATCGCGCCGAGAGCCACGGCGGCCGCGTCGCCTTCTACGAAGTGCGGCCGCATTCGCTGCCGCTCTATCTCGATGCCGGCATGAAGACGTGGAAAGTCGGCGAATGCGCCATCATCGACCTGCCGAATTTCGATCTCGAAGGCCCCGAACGCTACAAGCTGCGGCAAGCGCTCAAGCGCGGCGAACGCGACGGCCTCGAATTCCGCATCATCTCCCCGCAGGATCTCGATGCGCTGTTCCCGAAACTGCAACGGGTCTCGGACGATTGGCTCGACGCCCACAACGTGCGTGAGAAAACCTTCTCGCTCGGCCACTTCGATCGCGACTACATCAGCCGCCAGCCGGTGGCGGTGGTGACGCTGGACGGCGCCGTGCAGGCTTTCGCCACGTTGCAGGCCACCGGCGGCAAGCACGAGATCAGCCTCGACCTGATGCGCTACGTCTCGGCGGCGCCCAAGTCGTGCATGGACTTCCTGTTCTGCAAACTGTTGCTGACCTTCAAGGACCAGGGCTATCAGCGGTTGTCGCTCGGCATGGCGCCGATGTCCGGCATGCCGCAACACCGGTTGGCAAATCGCTGGCACAGACTGGCCCAGTTCATCTACACGCACGGCGAACGGTTTTATAATTTCCAGGGTCTGCGCGCCTTCAAGCAGAAGTTCAACCCGGAGTGGGAGGCGCGTTATCTGGTCACTACGCCGGGTTATCTGCCCATCGTCGCGCTCAAGGACATCGCGGTGCTGGTCAGCGGCGGTTTCAAGGGGGTAATCAGCAAATGATGCGCAAGCTGCTGCCTTTCTTAATATTGAACTCGATTCTGGCCCTCATGCTTGCCGGTTGCGACAAACCGCCACCGGAGCCGCAAGTGGTGACGCACGGCAAGTTCAGCGAGGTCAAGGTCTATCACAACGACGGCAATGCCAAGCCGCCGGTGCTGCTGGTCAGCGACGACCAGGGCGAAGCCACGTTGACGCGCCACCTGATCGAACAGTTTCTCGGCAACGACATCGATGTCATCGCCATCAGCGATGCCAGGCTGCAACAGGACTTTCCCGGCCAGTTGAAAAACTGCAACAGCCTGACCGGCGACTTCGAGAACCTGACCCGCTACGTCGAAGCCTACCTGGAATACCCGCGCTACATCACGCCGATGCTGGCCAACACGCCGGCCACCAACTCGGCGATCAACCGCGTGCTGACGCCGTTGGTGCAGAAGATCTTCCTCGGCCGCCTGTCGTTCTATGCCGACAAGCCGGTCAAGCCCGCCAGCGACCTTGGCGCCTGCCCGCCGCGCACCACTTCGGTCAAAGTGGCGCCGGCGCCCACCTTCAGCATGCCGCTGCAAGGCAAGCAGGCCGATGACGCGCTGCTCGAACAAACCTATGCCGAACTGGAAGAGCGCATGCCGGCGACGCAGGACCTCGACAGCGTCGTCGCCGACCTGCCGCTGACCGAAGTGCCGGCCAAGGGCGACTACGACACGATGGCGATCCTGCTGTCGGGCGACGGCGGCTGGGCCGGCTTCGACAAGGATCTGGCCGATGCACTGCAGGCGAAAGGCGTCTCCGTGGTCGGCTGGGATTCGCTGCGCTATTTCTGGAAGGCGACCACGGCCGATTCGGTGGCAGCCGATCTCGACAAGGTCATCGCCTATTACCTGCAGCACTGGAACAAGAAGAAGGTTTACCTGCTCGGTTTCTCGCAAGGTGCCAACGTGTTGCCGTTCACGGTGGCCGAACTCGACGAAGCCTCGCAAAAAGCGCTGGCGAAGGTGGTGCTGATCAGTCCGGAGAAATTCGCCCAGTTCGAATTCCACATGACCAACTGGGTCAAGAGCACGACCACCGGCCTGCCGGTGGTGCCGATATTGCAGAAACACCACGGCATCAAGATGCTGTGCATCTTCGGCAGTGTCGACAAGAACTCGGCCTGTCCGGAAGTGCGCGACACCGAAATCGAAGTGCACGGCTTTGAAGGCGGCCATCACCTGTTCCAGAACATCAGCACGATGGTGTCGCTGATCATGGCGCCTGCCAACCAGTAAGCGAAGCCCGCCAAGAGGACTGTTCCATGGCTCGTACCCTGCTGCGCGACATCTTCGCCGCCTTCCTGCGCACCCGCCATTTCATGCGGCATTTCCAGCGCCGGCTGTTCCTGCACGACGTCGCCACCCAGATCGGCACCGACCGCACCGTGCCGCAGGAACTGGTGATGGTGTTGAAGCACGCCGCCACCGCCAACGAAACCGAGCTGCTGCTCGCGCTCGGCAGCAGCTTGCAGGGCCTCGATGCCGACAAGGCCGACGCCGTGCGCCAGCAGGTCGGCCTCAACGAAATCGAACAGGAAAAGCCGCTGAGCTGGTGGAACCACCTGTGGCATTGCTATCGCAATCCGTTCAACGTGCTGCTGTCGTTGCTGTCGCTGGTGTCGTGGCTCACCGACGACATCAAGGCGGCGGTGGTGATCCTGTCGATGGTGCTGCTGTCGACGCTGTTGCGGTTCTGGCAGGAAGCCAAATCCAACAAGGAAGCCGATTCGCTGAAGGCGATGGTGAGCAACACCGCCACCGTGATGCGACCGGGCGCACGCCCCACCGACGACGAACCGACCACCGCGTCCAAGGCCGTGCAGAAGTCGCCAGCGACCGTCGCTGCCTGCCACTTCATCGAGCTGCCGATCAAGCAACTGGTGCCGGGCGACCTGATCCTGCTGTCGGCCGGCGACATGATCCCGGCCGATTGCCGCCTGCTGTCGGCCAAGGATCTGTTCGTGTCGCAGGCGGCGATGACCGGCGAATCGCTGCCGGTCGAAAAGTACGTGCTGCAACGCGACAAAAACGCCGTCAATCCGCTCGACCTGGAAAACATCGTATTCATGGGCACCAACGTGGTGTCCGGCGCCGCCACCGCCGTAATACTGCGCACCGGCAACGCCACCTACTTCGGCGCGCTGGCCAGCAAGATGACGGCGCAGATCCGCGTCACCACCGCGTTCCAGACCGGCGTCAACCACGTCAGCTGGCTGCTGGTGCGCTTCATGCTGGTGATGGTGCCGGTGGTACTGTTCATCAACGGCTTCACCAAGGGCGACTGGTTCCAGGCGTTGATGTTCGCGATGTCGATCGCCATCGGGCTGACGCCGGAAATGCTGCCGATGATCGTCACTTCTACGCTGGCCAAGGGCGCCGTGTTCCTGTCGCGCAAAAAAGTCGTGGTCAAACGGCTCGACGCCATCCAGAACTTCGGCGCCATGGACGTGCTGTGTACCGACAAGACCGGCACGCTGACGCAGGACCGCATCATCCTCGCCCGTCATCTCGATGTGTGGGGCGGCGATTCCGACGAAGTGCTGGAAATGGCCTACCTCAACAGCTACTACCAGACCGGGTTGAAGAACCTGCTCGACGTCGCCGTGCTGCAGCACGTCGAAGTGCACCGCGAACTGCAAGTCACGTCGGTGTACCGCAAGGTCGATGAAATTCCGTTCGACTTCACCCGCCGCCGCATGTCGGTGGTGGTGGCGGAAAAAGTGGCGGAAAAAAACGACCTGCACGTGCTGATCACCAAGGGCGCGGTCGAGGAAATCCTCGCCGTGTGCAGCCGCGTGCGTCACGGCGAAGCCAGCGAACAGATGACGCCGGAACTGCTGCAACGCATGCGGGCGGTCACCGCCGAACTGAACGAAGACGGCCTGCGCGTGGTGGCGGTGGCCTCGAAGGAACTGCCGCCGTCGCAGGAAACCTACGGCATCGCCGACGAGCGCGACCTCGTGCTGATCGGCTACGTCGCCTTCCTCGACCCGCCGAAGGAATCGACCGAGCCGGCGCTTAAAGCACTGGCCGAACACGGCATCGCGCTGAAGGTGCTGACCGGCGACAACGAACTGGTGACGGCCAAGATCTGCCGCGACGTCGGCCTCGTCAGCCAGGGCGGCATCCTGCTCGGCAGCGACATCGAACGCATGAACGACAAGGAACTGGCGACGGCGGTCGAGCACTACAACATCTTTGCCAAGCTGACCCCGGCCCACAAGGAACTGATCGTGCGGCGGTTGAAGGCCAACGGCCACGTGGTCGGCTTCATGGGCGACGGCATCAACGATGCGCCGGCGCTGCGCACCGCCGACATCGGCATCTCGGTCGATTCCGGCGTCGATATCGCCAAGGAAGCCGCCGACATCATCCTGCTGCAGAAGAGCCTGATGGTGCTGGAAGAAGGCGTGCTCGAAGGCCGCCGCACCTTCGCCAACATGCTGAAGTACATCAAGATGACGGCCAGCTCCAACTTCGGCAACGTGTTCTCGGTGCTGGCGGCGAGCGCGTTCATCCCGTTCCTGCCGATGTTGCCGATGCACCTGCTGGTGCAGAACCTGCTGTACGACATCTCGCAGATCGCGATTCCGTTCGACAACGTCGACGACGAACTGCTGAAGCGGCCGCAGCGCTGGAACCCGGCCGACATCGGCCGCTTCATGGTGTTCTTCGGCCCGATCAGCTCGATCTTCGACATCACCACGTTCGCGATGATGTGGTTCGTGTTCGGCGCCAACACCCCGAGCCAGCAGACGCTGTTCCAGTCGGGCTGGTTCATCGTCGGCCTGCTGACGCAGACGCTGATCGTGCACATGATCCGCACACCGAAGATTCCGTTCATCGAAAGCCGCGCGGCGCCGCCGCTGATGGTGATGACGATCTCGATCATGGCGGCCGGCATCTTCCTGCCGATGGGTCCCTTCGCCGACTACTTCAAGCTGCAGGCGCTGCCGCCGCTGTACTTCGTGCTGCTGCCGCTGATCGTGCTCGGCTACATTTCGCTGACGACGCTGATGAAGGGTTACTACGTGCGCCGTTTCGGCTGGCAGTGATCGATTACGGCGCGGACGGCGCTGGCTCGCCGTCCACGTCGGCAAGCGGCTCGTGCAGCCACGGGTATTTGTCCGTCTTCAACGGCCCGAAGTACAGATTGCCGTTGGCGCGCCAGGCATCCAGCACCAGGCCGCTGTCCCACTTCGCGCCTTTCGCCACCAGCGCCAGCGCATGATGCTCGTTGAGCCTGCCCTTGTTGGCTTCGATGAAATGCAGCGCCAAGTGTTCGCTGTGGACAGGTTTCAAGCCGTCGTACAAATCTTCCTGGTATTGATAGCACAGCCCGCGCTGCTTCAACCCGACGATGACGCTGGCGTTGTGCAGCCACGGCGTCAAGGTCACGTCGTACTTGCGGCCGAGTTCGGCCGAAACTTCGACCGCGGCCTGCGCGAACTCGTGCGCTTCGCTTCTGTCGACGGCGGGAGACAATTTGATGATCGCGGCAGTCAGGCGTTCGGTGCGCGCCATCTGCTGATCAGGAGTATCCAGTGGCGTCGCGCAGCCGCCCAGCAGCAAAAGCATTGCGGCGAGAAAAATCGGAGTCAGAGTCACATTTCCTTTCGTCATGGACACAGAACTTCTCATCAGTGGTGGCAATGTGACTCTGACTCCGTTTTCTATTTCTTCAACCGGTAACCGGTCTTGAAAATCCACCACAACACTCCCGAGAACGCCAACAGGAACAAGGCCGTGGTACCGAGACTGGTGACGACGTTGACGTCGGCGATCTCGTAGAAACTCCAACGAAACCCGCTGATCAGGTACACCACCGGATTGAACAGCGTGATCTTCTGCCAGATCGGCGGCAGCATGCTGATCGAGTAGAAACTGCCGCCGAGGAACGTCAGCGGCGTGATGATCAGCAGCGGAAATATCTGCAGCTTCTGCCAGCTGTCGGCCCAGATGCCGATGATGAAACCGAACATGCTGAAGGTGACGGCGGTCAACACCAGGAACAATGCCATCGTGAACGGATGCAGGATGTGCAAATTGACGAAGAACGATGCCGTGATCAGGATGATGGTGCCGATCATGATCGACTTGCTGGCGGCGGCGCCGACGTAACCGATGACGATCTCCAGCGGCGACACCGGCGCCGACAGCACTTCATAGATCGTCCCGACGAAGCGCGGAAAATAAATGCCGAACGCGGCGTTGTTGATGCTCTCGTTGAGGATGGACAGCATCATCAGGCCCGGCACCAGAAAAGCGCCGTACGGTACGCCGCCGATGTCGGTCATGCGCGAGCCGATCGCGCTGCCGAACACGATGAAGTACAGCGAGGTGGACAGTACCGGCGACAGGATGCTCTCGCCAAGGGTACGGAAGGTGCGGCTCATCTCGAAATGATAGATGGCGCGGATGGCGTGGAAGTTCATGGCAAGGACCTGTGGATACCCTTTTGAATCGTCGTCGTTGTGTCTGCCAGCGCGCCAATCGAGGCGCGAGCTGCGAGATTGGGCGTCACCCAATAAGCGGCGAGTAACGAAGAGTGGCGCGCTGGCAGGCACAACCCTTCGGGCCGGCGGCGCGTCGCGGCCAACTGCGTTGTCAGTCGTTTATGTGGTGTCGCCACATCTCTCTCCTTCCGCCTTGCTGGCCACAACGGGCCACCGGCGACGATGATTCAAAAGGGTATTCACAGGTCCTTCCTCACCAGATTGACGAAGATTTCCTCGAGCGAACTCTGGCGCGTGTCGAGGTCGTTGAAACGGATACCGGCGGCTTCCACTGCATCGAGCAGATGGGTGATGTCCGAGTTCTGCTGCCGGGTATCGTAGGTATAGACCAGCGTTCTGCCGTCGTTTTGCAGCGTCAGGTTATAGCTGGCCAAACCGGCCGGCACCGCCGCCAACGGCTGCAGCAACTGCAAGTACAACCGCTTTTCGCCCAGCTTGCGCATCAATACGTCCTTGTCTTCGACCAGCATGATCTCGCCCTTGTTGATGACGGCGACGCGATCGGCCATCTCTTCCGCTTCTTCGATGTAGTGCGTGGTCAGGATGATGGTGACGCCTTCATCGCGCAGTTTGCGCACGACGTTCCACATGTCCTTGCGCAGTTCGACGTCGACACCGGCGGTGGGCTCGTCGAGAAACAGGATCTTCGGCTCGTGCGCCAGCGCCTTGCCTATCATCACGCGCCGCTTCATGCCGCCGGACAGCGACATGATGGTGCTGTCCTTCTTGTCGTACAGCGACAACGACTTCAACACCGCCTCGACGAACGCCGGATTGGACGCCTTGCCGAACAGCCCGCGCGACAGGCTGAGGGTCGCGGTCGGCGTTTCGAACGAATCGGTGGCCAGCTCCTGCGGCACCAGCCCGATCAGGCGGCGCGCGGCGCGGTAATCCTTGACGATGTCGTAACCGTCGATCAGCACGCGGCCCGACGTCGGATTGACGATGCCGCAGATGATGCTGATCAGCGTGGTCTTGCCGGCGCCGTTGGGGCCGAGCAAGGCGATGATCTCGCCTTTGCGGATTTCCAGATTGATGTTGTTGAGGGCCTTGAAGCCGGAGGCGTAGGTCTTGTTGAGATTTTCGACTTCGATGATGGCTGACATGAGTTGTCCTTGAAAATGCGCCTCATTAAAAAGCAGAAAGGGCAGATCGCTCTGCCCTTTCCGTCCAGCATTCCAGCAATTATGCCAGCGACGTACTCAACTTGCCTTCGGTCGCCGTCGCCGGCTTGTCGGTGCCAAGCTTGAGGAACAGCAGCACGATGGCGCCAAGCAGCGAGCCGAGGCCCATCACCAACGCCACCGTGCCGAGCGTGGAGCCACCCTGCAACAAGTAACCGGCGAGTGCCGGCGCCAATACTGCACCGCCGCGGCCAACGCCGATGACGAAGCCGGTGCCGGTGGCACGCACGTGGGTCGGGAACACATAGGCGATGATGGTGTAGAGACCGGACACGCCGGCATTGCCCCAGAAACCGGCGAAGGCCGCCAGCAAGCTGAGCTGGCCGACTTCGTGCGCCGATTGGCCGAACAAGGTCACGCCGGCCGTCGTCAGCAACAGGATGCCGATGGTCAGCGGTTTCAGACCGATGCGGGCGGTCAACAAGCCGAAGATGATGCCGCCCAGCGCGCCGCCGACGTTGGCGTAGGTCAACACGCCGGAGGCAGCCGAGGCCGGAATGCCCATCGTGGTAACGATGGTCGGCGTCCATTTGAGGATGTAGTAGAACGTCATGATGTGGCAGAAATAGGCCACCGTGCAGATGATCGTGGTCAGCGCCAAGGCCGGCGAGAAGATGTCCATCACCGACTTCTTGCGTACTTCCACTGCCAGCGCCGGCAGCGCTTCCACTACCTGGTGACCGAGCTTGGTCATCGCGGCATTGATGCGCGCCAAGGCGTTTTCGGGTTGCTTGCGCGACAGCCAGTGGATCGATTCCGGCATCAGGAAGAACACGATGGGGACCATCAGGCCGGAGATGATGGCGCCGGTGGTAAACATCACGCGCCAATTGGTGGCGGCGGGGTCCAGCAAGGAGTTGCCGACGCTGCCGCAGAAAATGCCGCCGAGCGGATAGCCGATCACCATCAGCGAGACGCAGATGCCGCGATGCTTGTTGTTGGTGACTTCAGCCGTCACGGCGTTGGTGGTGGACAGCGTGCCGCCGATGCCGAGGCCGGTGAACACGCGCCAGATCATCAATTGGGTGACGGTGGCGGCGGTGGTGGCGCCGAACATGCCGGCCGACATCACCACCAGGCAACCCAGCGCCATCTTGCGGCGGCCGACCGCGTCAGCGACGCCGCCGATGAACACCGAACCCAGCGCCATGCCGATCAACTCCATGTTCAGCACCCAGCCGAGCTCGGCGCGGTTGATGCCGAATTCCTTCAGGATGCCGGGACCCGACACGCTGATGGCCAGTACGTCGAAGCCGTCCATCGCGTTCAGCAGTACCGTGATGGCGACGACGATGAACTGCATCATCGTCATGGCCGATTTGTCCAATATCTCGCGCGGGTCGCTCATGTCGGGTATCCCCTCTCGTTATGTGCCGTTATGTTTTTGCGTGTGTTGTCGGAAGTGCGATGGATCGCGGCGCGAACCGCGATTTCCGGGGGCAATTTGCAGCAAATATGCACACTGCAACCCAAGGTGCCCGGGAGCATAAAACAGCTCTTGATCCATAACAAGAACAGCCCTCGCGTTCAGGGTTCCGTCATGGTTTGCCCATGGCAACTGGCCTATACTTGAACCGCATCCGGAACCTTCGAACGAGTCTGAATTTTCATGTTGAACCGCAGAGATTTCTTGCAGTTATCCACGCTGGCAGGCGGCGTCGCGCTGCTGCCCGGTGCCGTGCAACAAGCCGTGGCCGCGGCGCCGGCCGCGTTAAAAGTGCAGATGCTGCAACCGAACCTGGCGTTGATCACCGGCGGCGCGTGTAACGTGCTCGTCAGCAAGTCCGCCAACGGGGAACTGCTGGTGGTCGACGGCGGTCTGAAAGAAGGCGGCAAGGAGTTGCGCCGCACCATCGAAGGCGCGCTGGACAGCAAGAAGTTCGCCACGCTGATCAACACCCACTGGCATCCGGAACAGACCGGCCTCAACGAACTGCTCGGCAACAGGAACACCCGCATCTTCGCGCACGAGAACACGCGCGAGTGGCTCGGCACTTCGGTCAAGCGGCTGCTGGAAGACAAGACCATCGCGCCGCTGCCGGAGAGCGGCCGGCCCAATGACGTCTTCTACAACTACGGCGAATTCAAACATGGCGCCACCAACGTACAGTACGGCTACCTGCGTCAGGCCCATACCGACGGCGACATGTACGTGTATTTTCCCGAAGCCAACGTACTGCATGCCGGCGGCGTGATCGCCAACGATGGCTGGCCCTTCCTCGACTGGTGGACCGGCGGTTGGATGGGCGGCGTGGTCGATGGCATCGAAACGCTGCTCAGCGTCGCCAACGACGGCACGCTGATCATTCCCGCCACCGGCAAGCCGATGACGAAGGCCGAGTTGCTGAAGCAACGCGAAATGCAGTCGAAGATTTTCACCACCGTGCGCAACATGTTCCAGAAAGCCAACACGGTGGAACAGACCGTGGCCGCCAAACCGGCCAAGGACTGGGAAGCCCAATACGGTTCCGCCGATGCCTTCGTCACGCTGGCATGGTGGAGTTTGATTCCGCACCTGACGCCGGACGCCTGAGCCAATTGACATGAAGAACTTCAAACCCGAATACGCCCTCCTCACTGCCGCCATGGCGCTCGCGACCGGCAACGCGTGCGCGCAACCGGTCGCGCACGATTTCGCCGCGCTGAAACAGGCCGACAATTTCTGGAGCTTCCTCAACGACAACTGCACGCAGTGCCATAACCCGGACGATTTTTCCGGCGGCATCGACTTCACCGACATGAAAGCCGGCGAAGTCCCCGGCAAGGCCGAGCTGTTCGAGAAAGTACTGGTCAAACTGCGCGGCCGCATGATGCCGCCGCCGAACAGCAAGGTGCATCCGCCGGAGCAGAAGACCGACGCCTTCGTCGGCTGGCT